>CAYJDN010000023.1:0-14146 GCA_964368925.1 uncultured Desulfovibrionaceae bacterium
AAACAGTCAACATCAATTAAGTCACGTAAAGCGTGAACAGCGAGCAAATAAACCACATTTGACACGCATAATAAAAATTGGCGATTTAGAAAATCTAGTGTTTGCACGTAGATTTTCTAAATCGCCAATTTTTCATATGGGTTTCCAAAGGGGCTGCAGCTCCTTTGGCCGCCGGAGGCAAAAAAAAGAAAAAAAGAAAAAAAGAAAAAAAGAAATAATTTTATGTAGGGTACCACAGAAACAATTAAAATCTTTCGTTGATAAACAGCTCTTGATCCTTGTGCGTACCTAACCATGTCACAACGCCTGTTTGAATGTCGTAGACAGCGCCGACGACTAAGAGTGTTTTAGCGACGAGTCTTTCTTTAACTTCATCGCTGGAACGAATGATTTCGCTCATTTCTTTCCAAACGTTTTCTATGATGAGGGAATCTTTTATATCTTCGAGTTCATCGGGGCTTGGGTTAGGGTAGTGCTGACACTTATCGAAAGTGAGTGGGAGCAAGGGAGTGAGTAGTTTTGTGAGGTTTGGTGAAAATTCTTTTCTTGCGTATACGGCGTCTACTGCGGAATAGATGGCGCCGCATTTTGTATGTCCTAAAACAACGACAAGGGGCACATTGAGTGAAGCTAAAGAGAAGTCAATGCTTCCAAGTACTTGTGAACCTACGATATTACCAGCTATACGAATGACGAAAACATCGCCATTACCTTGATCGAGCAAGGTTTCGACTGGCATTCTTGCATCGGAGCAAGCGAGAACTGTTGCTATTGGAAATTGTCCGTGTATGGCGGTGTGTTGTCGGCGAATAGCATTTTCTTCAAAATTCATACTATGGTCAGAAACATAGCGTTCATTGCCATTTTTTAATTCTTCTAATGCTTCTTCAGGGCTGAGATTTAAAGCCACTCTTTCGTTTTCAGTTTGTTTGGACTGACTCATGGAGGACTTTATTGATTTTCTAATTCCCAAAATGCCAGAAACGAATGGGTGCATGCTACATTTTCCTTATATATAAATTGTTAGAAATTTCCTTGATAATCTTCAAAAGCCAAGTGCATTACTTCTTTTAGAGTATCTGCTATGGCTTCTTCTTCTCGTGGGCCTTCAAAGTTGTTTGTATGGCTGACAACGCCAGAATTCCAAACTTCTTCACCCGTTTTTGAATCTAAAATATTGAGTATTAGGCTAATTTCTATTGTAAAAATCAGCACATCTTTATAATTTGCATCTTCAAAACTGGAAATTCTAAAGGTAGGGATAGTTACATTTATCATATAATCTCCCTTACCTGTATTTTCCCATCTTCCCAAGCGTCTGAGTGCAACTTCATCACGTAAGATTGAGGAAACGTGAAAGGGAATATCCATATGGATTGAAGATTGCTCGATAATTCCAATGCTTATTGTAGAATTTTCTTCAATAATGGCAAATTCGCTTGATTGTATGCTATGAGCATCTGAGCCGTGAATTTGATAACCACAGGATACCATGCTTAAGCATACAAGCAAGAATATAGATAAAGAGCTAATTTTTTTCATTCTATTATAGAGGTTTAGCTACAATGTTGATAAGTTTTTTCGGTACAACAATTACTTTAGCAATGCTAAAGCCTTCTAAGTGTTTTACAACATTAGCGTCAGCGAGAGCAAGTTCTTCGGCTGCTTTTGCGTCGATATTTGCTGGCACGTCGATTTTTCCACGTAATTTACCGTTGATTTGAAGCACTAAGGTGATAGTATCTTTTTGTAATGCTGCAGGATCAAAGCTAGGGAAAATTGAATCTACAAGAGAAGAATTTTGTCCTAATGATTGCCAAATTTCTTCGGCTAAATGCGGTGTCATTGGCGCAAGTAGGGTAAGAAGTGTAGCAATGGCAGAAGAAAGGGCTTCTTTGCCTTCATCTGACTGTAAACATTCGTCTTTTAATGTATAAATTGTATTTACATATTCCATAATAGCAGCAATTGCCGTATTGAATTGAAATTTATTTTCAATGTCTTCAATGACTTTCTTTAATGTGCTATGTTCCTTGAAACGCAAGTCTTTTGTGGCGCTAATAGTAGCATTTACAAAAGAAGCTGGCGCAACTGGTTTGATGTGTTCAGATAATTCTGAACATAAACGCCAAACACGATTTAAGAAGCGAGATGCGCCCTCAATACCTGTTTCACTCCAATCAAAATCACGTTCTGGTGGAGCTGCAAAAAGGCAGAATAAACGTACTGTATCAGCGCCATAAAGTTGAATCATTTCAGTTGGATCAACTACATTGCCTTTTGATTTTGACATTTTATAGCCGTCTTTTAAAACCATACCTTGTGTTAATAGTCTTGCAAAAGGTTCAGCTAAATCAGCAGGATAGAATCCTGTATCACGTAAGATTTTTGTAAAGAAACGGGCGTATAATAAGTGCAAAATAGCATGCTCAATACCGCCGATGTATTGATCAACTGGCAACCAATAGGAAATGATATCTTTATTTACTGGCTCATTTGCATTTTTAGCATCTGCATAACGTGCAAAATACCAAGATGATTCAATAAATGTATCCATAGTATCAGTTTCACGGCGTGCCATTTTGCCACATGTAGGACAAGGAACGTTGATGAAGCTGTCAGTATCAGGCAGAGGTGAGCGCCCATCTTCATTGATTTTTACATCAGTAGGCAGAAGTACGGGTAAATTTTGTTCTTGTACAGGCACAATACCGCAAGTATCGCAATAAATCATTGGGATTGGTGTACCCCAAAAACGCTGACGTGAAATATTCCAATCTCTTAGGCGGAAATTGATAGTCTTTTTTCCTAATCCTAATTCTTCAAGCTTTGAAATTACAGCATTTTTTCCCTCTTCAAAGTCAAGGCCGTCAAATTCAGCATAGCCCACAGAATTTGCCATTATACCGTATTCGGTCATAGCTTCTTCCATGCTTTCAAGCTCTAAAACAGAATCTTTAGGATTGATAACAATTTTTATGTCTAAGCCGAATTTTTTAGCAAACATGAAATCACGCTGATCGTGTGCTGGTACGCCCATAACAGCGCCAGTACCGTATTCAGCTAAAACAAAATTGCCTAACCAAAGTTGAACTTTTTCATTTGTAAGCGGGTGAATTACATAAGCATCTGTAAAAATACCGTCTTTTTCAAGTGAATCAGATTGGCGTTCAATTTTATCCATTGCGCCAACTTTATCAATAAAGGCTTGAATTGTATCTTTATTTGGTGAATTTTTTATAATGTCTTGCACAAGTGGATGTTCTGGCGCAAGGGTAAGGAAGGTGACACCAAAAAGAGTGTCGGGGCGGGTTGTAAATACAGGGATTTTTATATCTGAATTTTCAAGGGTAAAATCAATTTCAGCACCAACGCTTTTACCTATCCAGTTTCTTTGCATAGAAATAACACGTTCTGGCCAGCCATTTTCAAGGCTATTCAAATCTTCTAATAATTCTTCAGCATAATCAGTAATGCGTAAAAACCATTGCGTCATTGGTTTTTGCTCAACCACGCTATCACAGCGCCAACAAAGACCTTCTTCTACTTGTTCGTTTGCTAAAACAGTATTACAAGAAGGACACCAATTTTGCATGGCATTTTTTCTGTAGGCAAGTCCTTTTTCAAATAAGCGAATGAAGAAGAGCTGCTCCCACTTATAATAATCTGGGTGACAAGTTGCAATTTCACGCTCCCAATCGTAGGAATAGCCTAAACGTTTGAGCTGGGCACGCATATTATCAATATTGGCGTATGTCCATTTAGCAGGATGAGTATTATTTTTTATAGCTGCATTCTCAGCAGGAAGACCAAAGGCGTCCCAACCCATAGGATGCAAAACATTAAAGCCTTGCATACGCTTATAACGAGCAACAACGTCGCCTATTGAATAGTTACGCACATGCCCCATGTGGATATTACCAGATGGATAAGGAAGCATTTCAAGTAGATAGTATTTAGGCTTTGAAGAAAAATCTTCAGCACGGTAAGTGTTTTGGCTAAGCCAATGTTGTTGCCATTTTTCTTCTATTCTTGTGTGTTCGTAGCTAGGTGAAAGAGACATAATTACCTCTATGATCTTTATTTTATTGTCTTTTGATATTATTCATTGAATTGCTGATTTTTTTAGCTTTTCAATCTATCTTGTTGAACTGGTTGTTTTTATTGATTTATTTATCTTCTATAAGGTCGCTTTTGTGAACGCCATCTAAAAGACCATTGATAAAGGAGTGCGCTTTTTGTTCTGCAAATTTATTAGTCAATTCAAGAGCTTCTGCAATCGAAACCTTTATTGGAATATCATCTCTATAGAACATTTCGTACAATGCTATACGCAAAATAGTAAGCTCTATACGTCCTAAGCGGTCGATGCGCCAATTTTTAGCATAGACTTTAATAGTATCGTCAAGAACATCAAGATAGGTCCAAACGCCCTCAACTAAGTCCCAAGTAAAGCCTTCTGGCACAAGAGAGCTTGAAGGTAAATCTTCAATAATATCATCTTCTTGCATAGGAATGCTATTGATTGATGGCAATTGATTTTCTACACCTGAATCATTCTCTTCTAATTCATATTCCACAATATTTTTTTGTGCATGAATGTGAACTCGAGGAGTTGTTATAAAGGCTTCTTTGAGGTCGTGAATAGATTTAATCTTAGCAAATTCAAGACTATAAAGAATTTGAAAGGCAAGCGCTCTTGCTTGTGAGCGGTTGATATTTGATGTTTTCTTTTGTTTTGACAAAATACTATCCTTTTTCTGGCTTAGAGCATTTCAATAGAAATTTACTTTTATATATACGCTTGTTAGCTATTTATATTTGTTCTAGTACACGCACAGTTTCAAGCACAGCATTAGCGGCTTCTGCGCCCTTATTACCAGCTTTTAATCCTGCTCTTTCAATAGCTTGTTCAATATTATCAGTAGTTAGTAAGCCAAAACCGATAGGAGTATCAAATTCTAATCCTACTTGAGCAAGTCCTTTTGTTGCTTCATTAGCAACAAAATCAAAGTGCGGTGTAGAACCACGAATGACTGCGCCTAATGCAACGATAGCGTCGTATTTTTGCGCCTTAGCAATTTTCTTAGCCACTAAAGGCATTTCAAATGCGCCAGGAATGCGAATAATATCAATATCATTTTCACTTGCGCCATGGCGTGTAAGATAGTCAACTGCGCCGCCAATGAGTCTATCCACTACAAAATCGTTAAAACGTGTTGCAATAATTGCAAATTTTAATCCATCTGCTTGTAATTTACCTTCAATATGTTTCATAATACCCTCTTATATATGAGAAAAAGTTATAATTTTATCTTTATGCTTTATTGAAATCAATAATGCGTGTTCCATTTTTTTGTATTTTATTTGCTTGCGCTTTGAAAGTAGATAACCAGTTGTCGCCTAAAAGTGTGTCTGCAAGCCATTCAGCACTGTGCATAACTTCACGTTTATCTTTAATGTTGATGAGCGTACGCCCAATACCAAGCTTACATGACGGACAACCTACTATAATAGGTTGATTTTTTTCGAAGTTTGGCAATGCAAGCTTCAATTTCTTCGCTTTTCTTTCACGAATAGCATTGTAGACTTTTGGTGAAGAAATAGCACCTGTTCCAGATTCACCGCAACAAGTTGTATTGATAGTAACCTTTGCGCCAGTAAGACTTTCTAAAGCTTTTGCTGCTTTACCGCCGCCAGTAGTGGCTTTTACGCCTGACCATTCAGGGTGGCAAGAAGTGTGATAGAGCAAATGAGCATTTTCAAGCTTTGTGGACGGCTCAATTTTATCAGATAAGAATTGAACAGTATCTTCATAAATCAGCTCATTGCCATCTTTTGTGAGGAAGTGCCTTGCAAGGCTATCTCTACAAGAGCCGCAAGCTGCCACAAGACGTATAACGTCAAGATCTGCCTTTGCTGCATTGTCTAAACAAGCGGCAATTGCAAGCCTGTTGCGCTCTAAATTGTCTTTGTAGTTTCCATCTGCACCAGAAGAAATGAGAGGATAGCCACAACACAAATGTTTTTGCGGTACGATGACAGCATAGCCTGATTTTAAGATTAATGCCATACTTGAAAGGGCTATTTTGCGTGAAAATAATGCACCACCACAACCAGGGAAGTAGAAAACAGCCTTTGTTTTACCATCTTCATTTACTTGCGGGTTTGCAGGTAGGAAGATTCCGCCTTTTTCTAAGTGTAAGGCGTTATAAAGATTACCAATTCCTGTTTCTGGCCCTTTATCTGTGAAAAGCGGACTTTCAAGACGTTGACGCCATACACTAGGAACAAGTCCTACAACTTTATTTTGTACTTTTTGCCCTACACCAGCGAGTTTTGCTACTGTTGGCACACGTGAAGCAGGTTTTTTAGAAAGGTAGTTTAATACTTGACTTTTGATAGGGTGGCCGCTTGCTTTTTCATCTTCTAAGAAAGCTCTTAGCGCAAGGGCAACATCAGCAGAAGTAATTTTTACAGGACAAACAGAAGTACAACGTCCGCAACCAGTACAATGTTCCATAAGGTGGCGTAATTCTACAAGTAATGCTTTTGACGGTGCGCCTTGTGTTATTTGAGCATAATAGATAGCTTCGGCAATTGCACCAAGCACCATATTTTTATTACGTGGGTGGTAATGGTATGATTTTTCAGCATAAACCATAGGACAAACAAATTTACACTTGCCACAACGTGTACAAACTTGTACATTTTGTAATAAGTGGATAAGTCGGTCTTTATCGGCTAAACCGCTCTCACGAATGTCGGCAATTAATCTATTGAAAGAGAAAGTAAATGGTTTTACTGGTAGATCTCTTTGAGTGAGTTTTGCAGGGTTCATGATTTCACGTGGATCAACCTTAGATTTGAAGCTTTTGAGAGCGTCCATTTTATCTTGGTCGAAGAAAGCTATCTTGGTAATACCAATGCCATGCTCACCTGAAACAGCGCCGCCAAGAGATTTGGTCTTATCCATCACTCTATGCGCCACTTCTTCCGCTTCTTCCATCATGTGTGGGTCGTTTGAATTTACTGGAATATTTACGTGACAGTTTCCGTCGCCAGCGTGCATGTGTGAAGCCACAATAACTCGGCTTGCGTTCATATATTCAAGTATGTCTTCAATTTCTTTAGCTAAACTTGGATATTTATCTTTCAAACTAGAAATAAAGATATTTGCTCGCATTGCAAATTCTTCATCTGAAAAATCTTCTGATATTTCTTCGTTTTTCACCATTTTTGAGGCAAAAGAAAATTCTTTATTGAAATCTTTATCTTCAAATGGGAAGCCATTCAAGCGACCTATAGCTTGTAGGGCATATCTATAAGAAGAGGCAACCAATTCCTTATTCAAATTATCTAAGAAATGAGAAAATTCAGGCATAACATTTAGTGGAATAACAATATCTTCATTGATTTTGAAACCAGAAGTTCTTTTTGCTATCGCTGATAATTTATGTCTATCTTCCCAGAATATATGGCCTTCTTTATGGTCTTTTGCTGCAATACTAAAGATGTTTGGATCATCTTTCGCCAAATCAACAATGTCTTGCACTGCTTTTTCAAGAAGTTGTTCATTATCGCCGTCAACTTGTAAAAGAATGACAGAGCAAGGATCGCCCTCATGTGTTGGCGATTTTCTTTGGTAGTTGATTGCTTGCACGTATTTTATGTTAAATTCTTCAAGAGCAGAAAGCTTTGCATAATCGCCTTCATCTCTAATTTTATTACGTAATTCTACAAGTTTGCCTATGAGGATAGAAGCAGGCAGCATGGATTTTCCAAAAAATTCTAGGCAGATAATGCGTGAGAATTTAGGCATATCATATACAATAAATTTTGCATTAGTAATAATGCCGTCTACACCCTCTTTTTGCATGCCAGGAAGACCGCCAAGGTCTTTGTTGGTTACGTCTTTTCCAAGCCCGGGCAAGCGAATTTCAGTACCTTTTAATTCGATAATTGAGCGTAAGCCACCTGAAATATCACGCACTTCAAAGCGAGCAATTTCATGTTCTAAGATTTTATGACGTGGGTGATCTACACGCTGAATTTCAATAATTTCGCCTGTAGGTGTGACCATTGTCCATGAAAGAAGATTATCAAGCGTAGTACCATATTCAAATGCAAATGGGCCACCAGAGTTTTCTGCAACGTTACCACCAATGGTTGACGCTGTTTTAGACGCAGGGTCAACAGTGAAAAGAAAATCACTATTTGCACAAAAATCAATGGCCGCTTGAGTAATTACACCTGCATCGCAAGAAAGTATCTTGTTTTCTTCATCAAGGCTCATATCGGTCAATCTTGTGAGGTTTACAATAACAGTTCTTTTTCTTGCAGGAACGGCGCCACCAGTCATACCAGAGCCGCCGCCACGTGGGATCAATGCAAAAGACATTTCATTTGCTAATTGAACTAATTTACTCACTTGCTTAACTGTCGCAGGTTCAACAACTAAAAGCGGTAGTTCCATACGAAGATCTGTGGCATCAGTGCTTGCCTCTACAAGAGCTGATTTTCGTGTGATAATACAATCGCTTGGAAGAACTGATTTTAATCTTTCAAGCAATTCTTGTCTAAATTTATTTTCAGCTTCAAAGGCAGACCAAAAAAGAGTGATGCCTTCACTTATGCTTGTTGTATAGTGATGCGCAAGGGCAGGCATTGCCTCTTTCCATCTTGAATCAACACTTTTCTTTACTGTGGAGGAATTGATAAATGGATTGTAGATAACTAAAAAAAGTTCGAGCGCTATTTTTGTGGCTAATTCTTTAACCGACGCTGGCCATTCAATAAAATCGTCAATATTTATGCGCAAAATGCGGTTAACAACAACTTTATCAGGGATAGAAATATGTGGTCCTTTCATCATTTAAGGCTTCCTCCTTGTAGCTAACAAGCGTGTAATATAGAACTTTTTCGTATAAATTGCAAGTAATTTTTATGATGCTAAATATTTGAAGTTGTTGTATTTAAATGAAAAATAGCTATAAAAATGCAAATAAGTGAAAAAAATGACTTATAGCTTCTGATTTTGCATAAATTCTGGTCAAAAATTTTTATGCAAAATGCTATAAATTCTCATTAAATGAAAAAGGCAAGTGTTAAACTTGCCTTAGATGGTTTGAAATGTTTCAGCTTTTATTGTTCAAATACAGAAACAAATTCGCCGTCTTGTACTTTATACATGCTCATACCAATACCAATAGCATCGCCTTTTTCGTCAAAGCTAATTACGCCTAGAGGTGTATCAACTTTTTGAGTGCGTAAGGCATTTATTACTTTATCAGTATCAGTTGAACCAGCTTTTTCGATTGCGTTTAAGATAGCTACTGTAGCAGCATAAGCATTGTCGTAGAAAACGCCTGGAGCTTGATTGTAAACTTGTTCGTGTGCTTTAGCAGCAGCAATTGAAAGAGGGTAGTTGCTTGTATCTGATGGAGCTGTTGCGTAAGTGTTGTGACCAGCTTCGCCAGCAGTTTCAATGTAAACCTTATCTCTTAAGCTATCAGAGCCTACGATAGGAATTTCTAATTCAAAATCAGCAATAGTGTTAGCGATTTTAGATGCTTCAGGGTGATATCCGCCCCAAACTAAAACTTCAGCATCTACATTGCGTAATTTACGAATAGCCGCAGAATAATCCGCCGCACCAAGAGTAACACTTTCAAACATAACTACTTCAATTTCAGGATATTTTTTTACAATATTATCACGTGTTACTTCTGAAAAGCTCACGCCGTATTCGCCATTATCATTAAGAAAAGCAATTTTCTTTGGTTTCAATTCTTGGCCAATAAAATCAGCAGCAATAGCGCCTTGTGTGTAATCGTGACCGATTGTGCGCATGAAAGTTGGGTTTTGACCGCTTAAAGTAAGGTCAGGAGTAGAAGAAGCGGGTGACATAAAAATAATGTTTGCTTCTGTGTAAAGTGGTACAGCCGCTTTAGTTGTGCCTGAGCAAAGAGCGCCCACAACGGCTACTACATCTTGAGTCAAAAGGCTAGAAGCCGCATTTGAAGCGAGTTCTGATTTGCATTGATCGTCAGCAATAACAAGCTCTACTTGCTTGCCAAGGAGGCCGCCTTTTTTGTTGATTTCTGCAACAGCTATTTCAGATGCTCTCAAAGATGGAATACCATAGGCTGCTAAATCGCCTGAAAGAGCAGTTTGTACACCAATTTTAATGGTGTCAGCAGCATTTGCATTGATTGGAGCAACAAGAGCCAATAACAGAGCTAAGGAAAGGCCTTTGTGCGCAAGGTTTTTGCGTAATAAATTCATAAAATCTCCTAGAAAAAAACGTACAAAGTACACAAATTTGAAATATACGCAAAAGTTTATATGCGTATATCAAGTTTTAGTAATATATATTTTATATCTTAATTTAAAAATTGTCAAGCTTAATGGATAGGGTATAAGATGAAAAAATGCTATAGAGGAGATTGTAAATAATAATTTTACTGAACTAGGATATGTTTCTAAATTAATTTTTTTGATTTTTGGTGGTGTTGCTAAAGTTTCGTCAACAAACTAAAAATAGCTGTATTGCTGAGTTTTATTTAAGCTAGGGTGGGTTTCTAGATTAAGAGCTTTTGTTCCTTGTCCACGCTCTAAAAAGTCACAAAAACTCTTCATCTAGAAACAACCCTTAGAAATACCCACTAATTATGATTGGAAATTTTGTAAAGAATAAGAATTTTAAGGCAAAAATAAGATTAAATATTTTGCTTGCTATTCATAAAATTAGCCTGTATAGTCTTGTCTAAAGAAAGTCTATAAAATTTTGAGCAATTAAAAAAATTAAGAAATGCTTAATTAGAAAATTTTTGGAAAAAAAATATGTCAATGAATTATTTATCAATGGTGTTAGAGGCGACGCTTCTTTCACAAATGGTGCTTGGATTTTTGCTCCTTATGTCAGTTGCCTCTTGGACAGTTATTTTTATGAAATATTTTTCCTTGCGTTCGGCTTCTTCTAAGGCAAAAAAAGGTGTAGAACGTTTTGAAGAGGCGAAAGGATTGCGTGAAGCTGTGCAAGAACTTGGCGCTGATATGGCTTCGCCATTATACGCTGTTGCCCAGCTTGGAGTGAATGAATTTAATCGTTCACGCGAAGCGAATATGGATATTGAAATGATTATAGAAAATGTTGAACGTTCTCTTGATCAAGGTGTTTCACTTGCTTTGGCTGATTTGAATAAAAGCATGTCTTTCTTAGCAACTTGCTCTAACACTGCGCCATTTATAGGTTTATTTGGTACTGTTTGGGGTATTATGTATTCCTTCCACTCCATAGGGCTTATGCGCTCAGCTTCGCTTGCAACTGTTGCGCCTGGTATTTCCGAAGCGCTTATAGCTACTGCGGTAGGGCTTTTTGTTGCTATTCCAGCTTCTATGGCCTACAATTCATTTTCAGGCATGATTGGCGGTGTTGAAACACGTTTAAGTCATTTTGCCGCAGTATTTATCAATAGCGTTCAGCGTGAACTTGGTAAAAAATAGAGGTCACTCTTATGGGAATGCAACACGGTTCTAAAGGTCGCTTTGTATCAGAAATCAATATCACGCCCTTTGTCGACGTTATGCTCGTACTTTTGATTATCTTCATGGTTACAGCACCAATGATGCAAGAAGGAATTGAGCTTGAACTTCCGCAAACAAAGGAAGTAGATACGCTGCCAACTGAAACAGAAAATCTCATTGTGAGTATCAGCAAAGATGGTATACTTTATATAGATACCTATAAAGTTGAGATCAACGAATTTGAAGAGCGATTGATTGCGCTCATAGAAGACAAAGATCGTCCTGTATATTTGCAAGCTGACAAAGAAGTTCCATTTGAACTTGTGGTGCAAATTATGGGAAATATTAAGGCTGCTGGTATTGAAAAAATTGGTATTATAGCTTTGCAAGAAGAGCAATAATCTATAATATAGTTCATTATTATGCAAAAAACATCATCATTCTCATTCCTTATTTCTATGTTATTACACGGTATTATAGTTTTTGCTATCGTGTCTTATCCTGCGACTAGAATGGTGGATTTAAAAAAAAGAGAAAGCTATCAAGTTTCTTTGGTGGTCGGGACGCCAAAATCAGGCGCTCCAGTTTCTAAGGTTATAGGGCCACAACCAAAACCCGAAGTGAAGCCAACGCCACCTCCAAAAACCGAAACTCCCAAAACACCACCTAAGGCAGAAGTAAAGCCAGTTGTGCAAGAAGCACCTAAGGCTGTTGCCGTTCCTGCTAAAGTGGTAAAAGCTCCTGAAGCAAAGCCAGCGCCAAAACCAGCGCCTGTTGCAAAGCCAGCTCCAGAGCCACCGAAAGAAGTGGCAAAAGCAACGCCTGCTCCTGAAAAGAAGCCAGCTCCTGTTGCAAAGCCCGCTCCTGAACCGCCAAAGTCCGCTGTGTTTTCTGCCTTGGCTGATTTAGAAGCACTAAGTAAAGAAGAAACTGCAAATAGTGGCAATGGTACAAGCGATGGCGACGGCGGAAGCGCTCTCAAAGATGTGTATATAGCACAAATTATGCTCATTGTTCAAGAAGAATGGTCTTTCCCAACTTATTCAAGAGAAAATTATATCACTCAAGTCTTAGTTCAACTTGATGCGAATGGTACTATTTTAGATCGACGCATTGAAACAAGCTCTGGTAGGGCAGATTTTGACGCCTCAGCTATCAATGCCTTGGATAGATTAGTCCGATTGCCAGAACCACCAAATAGAGAATTGCAAATTTTGACCTTAGTTTTTAATTCTGCGCAATAGCTATTTGCTTGATTTATAACGAAAAAAAAATAAATGCTTGCAATTAATTTTTAAATTGTTTATGATAGATAAAATTAATTAATGGAGCTTCCACTATGACCCGTAAAGATAGAACAGAAGGGATTTATAGCCGTCGTGAAGTATTGAACGAAAGCGAACGCAAACAATATAATCTTATACAATTAAAAGATTTGCTTGCCTATGCTTATCGTTATTCAGAAGATGTAAAAAAACGCTTTGATAGAGCACAATTTAGTGTTGAAAAGTTTAAAACTTTATCGGACATTAAACATATCCCGATATTAAAGAAGAAAGAACTTATATTTTTGCAATCGATGGGGCCACGTTTAGGCGGTCTTTTAACTAAAGATATCGGTGAATTACGTCATATTTATCTTTCTCCTGGTCCTATTTTTGATCCTGAAGATAAGCAAGACGATTACTGGGGATATACCGAAGCCTTTTATTCAGTAGGTTTTAGACCGGGCGATCCAGTTCAGCAAACTTTTAGCTATCATTTAGCCCCTGCTGGACTTATGTTTGAAGAACCATTACGCAATCTAGGTTGTGCAATCATTCCTGCTGGTCCAACTGATGCGTCTACACAATTAGATATTATGCAAAAATTGCGTGTTACTGGTTATGTAGGTACTCCATCATTTTTGATGTATCTAGCTCAAAAAGCAGAAGAAAAAGGTATTAATCCTCGTAAAGATTTATTCCTTGAAGTTGCTTTTGTTACAGCTGAAAGATTATCAGAAAAAATG
This sequence comes from uncultured Desulfovibrionaceae bacterium, assembly GCA_964368925.1. Taxonomy (GTDB): domain Bacteria; phylum Desulfobacterota; class Desulfovibrionia; order Desulfovibrionales; family Desulfovibrionaceae; genus CAYJAZ01. The sequence continues at coordinate 13,541 of CAYJDN010000023.1, forward strand.
CGTACGCAATTAGAAAAGAAATTTGATATTATTATGCGTCAAGGTTATGGTACTGCTGATGTTGGCTGTATTGCTTACGAATGTTACCATAAAGGCGGCTTGCATATCAGTAATAAATGCTATGTTGAAATTTGTCACCCCGACACTGGCATCACGATGAAAGACGGCGAAGTAGGCGAAATTGTTGTAACAACTTTCAATAAAACTTATCCACTTATCCGTTTAGCAACAGGCGACCTTTCTTATATTGATCACAGCCCTTGTGTTTGTGGTAGAACATCACCAAGACTTGGCGCTATCGTCGGTCGTGTTGACACAACTGCTCGTATTAAGGGTATGTTTGTTTATCCTCATCAAGTTGAACAAGTTATGGCTCGCTTTGAAGAAATCAAACGCTGGCAAATCGAAGTTACTAATCCTGGTGGCATTGATGAAATGGTGCTCTTTGTTGAAACTTCTCAATTCAATCGTGAAGAAGAACTTTTGCACTTGTTCCGTGAACGTATACAATTGAAACCAAAATTACAAATCTTAAATCCAGGTACATTACCTCCGCAAATTAAACCAATTGAAGATAAAAGAGATTGGGACTAATCTAGGGTGTGT
>CAYJDN010000024.1:0-13854 GCA_964368925.1 uncultured Desulfovibrionaceae bacterium
CTATGAATGCTTTCCAGCTTGTAGATAATAGAACCCTTATGGCTGAATTGTTTGAAATTGAGGGCGACAATAAAGAATTAGTGACTTTTAGTAATTTTGATGAAGTACATGAACTTATTGACTATTATTTGAAAAATCCAGAAGAAAGGGAAGCTATTGCAAAGCGTGCGCAAGAAAAAGCACATAGCAAGCATAGCTATCAAGCTAGAATGCAAACAATGATAGACATTATCAGCCCACAGCTTGTCATGAGAAGTGACGATGATGATTATTATAATGATATGCCAGATGAATTTAAAAAAGAGCTGTTAGGGCTTATAAAAAAATATAATCTTCCAATAAATGCAGGGCTTTCTGATGTTGTTCGTGCTATTAAAGCAGTGAATGAACCCTTAGATACGCTCGAAACTTCTGTCTTATTTTTAGATGAATGGCGTAAGCAATATGGCTAAACTTGCTTTGCAAAATATTCCACCAAAGCAAGCGCATTTCTGTTTACAAGTTATTCAATTTTTAGAAGAAATTTCATTTGATTTGCAGGATAAAAAAATACTAATAGCTTTGTCTGGTGGCTTAGATAGTACTGCTATTCTTCTTTTTTGCGCTCTATTACAAGAAAAATATAGACTTGAGCTTAAAGTTTTACATATTGATCATTGCTTGCGTGCAGAATCAAAATATGAGGCACTTCACGTGAGTAATTTATGCGAAAGCCTTGAAATTCCTTATGAAATTCACGTTGAAGATGTATTAGCCTTGTCAAAAGAATGGAAGAAAGGCATTGAAGAAAGCGCAAGAATTGTAAGATATACACATTTTAATAAGGCTATAAGCGAATATAAGCTTGATTATATCATGCTTGGCCATCATCTCAATGATTTGGCAGAAGATGCTTTGATGCGACAAATTAGAGGGACAAGCCTTGATAAAAGCGTTGGTATGAGCGCTTTAGATACGAATCGCAAACTTGTACGACCTTTTTTATGTGTATCAAAGGAAAGACTCAAAGAATTTGTTGAAGATTGCAATATAGAATGGGTAGAAGATAGTTCTAATAATTCAAATGATTATATGCGTAACAGAGTAAGAAATCTAATTTTGCCGCAAATTTTAGAAGAAAATCCGCATTATTTGAAAAATGTGGCGCAAAATTGGAAACAAGCGCAAGTTGATATTATATATTGGGAAAATCAAATAAAGGAATATATTCCAAGTGATTGTAATACTAGCTCTTTTGAAATTAATAGACAAGATTTTCTTTCAAAAGATAAGGCATTAAGACTAAGAATAATTGCGGCTCTTATTAAGCATTTTGAAAGTCACCCACAGGCTGATAGTATCTTTAAAATTGATTCACTTGCTTTGGCTAATGAAAGTAATAAAAAAATAATAATAAATAATGGCTTAGAAGTAATTATTCAAAAAAATAAAATAATTTTTCAAAAAATTAGGGTATGATAAAAATAATTTATCATTGTAATAATAGGTAGATAGAAAAATAAATCAAGGGCGAAAAACAAATGTCATTCGCCCTTGATTTATATTTTATAATTTTATACTGCTGTTTATTTCAAAATTTCACAGCCATCTTCTGTAATTAAAACAGTATATTCCCAACGAATCCCACCCCAATCAGCATAGTATAAACCTGGTTCAACAGTAACTATCATATTTTTTTCTAAAACAGTGTCACTTGTTTTAGTCAGTCTTGGTGCTTCGTGAGTTTCTAGTCCAACACCATGACCAAGGCCATGAGTGAAGTATTTTTCAACATTATGCTTTTGGAAATAAGCATAACTTGCGTCATAGGCTTCTTTGCCAGTAATTCCAGGGCGCAAAATGTCTAAAGCCGCTTGCTGTGCCATTTGCACTTGTTCTAAAACTGTTTTAAAGCGATCGCTTGGTTCTTGACCAATCCAGAAAGTGCGAGTTTGATCAGAATTATAGTCATTTAATCTAGCGCCAACATCTATAAGCAGTAGAGATTCTTCAGTTAATACCGTATCAGAAGGGACATAATGCGGTAAGGCAGCATGCTGGTTAAGACCAACAATAGGATCAAAAGCATTTTCGCTTGCTCCAAGTGTGCGGAAATAGGACTCAATATACCAAGCTAAATCTTTTTCAGTAATGTTTTTATGAATATTCTCTTCTAAATAAATAGGTAGATGTTCCATTAAAGTTTGATTTAAAGACATAGTTTCACGCATACGCTGAATTTCATCTGCATCTTTAATCACTCGTAATTCTTCAATTAATCCATGAGCAGGACTATGGCTGATGCCTTCAAAAGCCTTCTGCGCAAATTTATAAGAAAGTTGTTCTTCATCAAAACCAATATTCGTATAAGGTAGTGATTTCAAAAGTTTATTATAAAATTCAGGATTTGAACTTGTATAAATTTCAACTTTGTCTTCTTCCCATACTTCTTTAGCGGCAAGGTCAAAACGTGGATCAGTGCAAAGAATATCCTTGCCATCTTTTGTTATAAGCAAATAGCCTGAGGTTTCATTGCATTGCCCATTACGCAATTCAAAACCTGAAAGATAATAACGGTTTGTAGGGCATGACACAAGTAATGCGTCTAAATTATTATCAAATAATTTTTTCCGAAGATTTTCACGTCTTTGCTTATAAGTAGCTAAATTGATAGGCATAAATGCACCTCTTATTATATGGTAAAAAGACTACACTATCTAGTTCTAACAATGAAATACATTGTTAAAGCTAAGCTTTATTTTATAATAAATGATAAACTAGAATGTGGTTCTAAAATAAGAAATTTTGTGGAGTTTTCAAAGAAAAGATATTTTTTGCGGAATGAGTATATCAAAAACATACATGACTAAAGCAAAAAATCCCCTTTTCGGCAGAAACAACGCAAAAGAAATAATTTAGAAGCATAGCCTAGAAATATATTCTAGCAATATTTTGCTTCAATCTGCGCCCCAGCTTCTTCAACATCTTTCACAAATTTTGCTCTGACGTCTTTAAGCTTTTGCGCAAGAGTAGGATCGCTTAGAGCAAGCATTTGCGCCGCTAAATAAGCCGCATTTTTTGCTCCTGCTTTGTCTAAAGCAACGGTAGCTACAGGAAATCCTGGAGGCATTTGCAAGGTTGCAAGTAAAGCGTCCATGCCACCAAGAGGAGAAGCGTCAACAGGTATGCCGATAACAGGTTTTAGCGTGTGAGCCGCTACTACACCAGCTAAATGAGCCGCCATGCCAGCTGCACAGATATAAACTTGACAGCCTTTTTCTTCTAATTCTTTGATTAAAGATTGTGTTCTTTCTGGAGTTCTATGTGCTGAACTCACAGTAAATAAGAAAGGAATATCAAGCGATTGCAAGGTTTCAGCGCAAGCACTTACTATCTTTTCATCAGAGGCAGAGCCCATAAAAACAGCCACTTTTACATTATCTTTGATTTGTGTCATATTTTATCCTTATATTTGCAATGATTACATGCCTAAATAGGCTTTTTTTACAGCATCATCGTTGAGTAATCTTTCAGCAGAATCATGCATTACAATGTTACCATTTTCAATAACATAACCAATATCAGCGATTTTTAAAGCTTGGTTTGCATTTTGTTCTACTAAGAAAACTGTAGTACCAGATTCGTTAATCTTTTGAATAATAGAGAAAATTTGTTGAATAATAATTGGTGCAAGTCCTAGTGATGGTTCATCAAGCAAGAGAAGTTTTGGTTTTGCCATCAAAGCTCTTGAAATTGCAAGCATTTGCTGCTCACCACCAGAAAGCGTTCCGCCCTGTTGTTTCTTTCTTTGTGCAAGAATAGGGAAGAGGGTGAAGATATAGTCTAAATCTTCCTTTATCTGCTCTTTATCATTACGCAAAAAAGCACCCAATTCCAAATTGTCCATAACTGTAAGTTCAGGGAAAATGAGTCTTCCTTCTGGTACTTGAGATATTCCTAACTTCACAATTTCATTAGGTTTTAATGTATGGATTGGTTCATTATTATAAAGGATAGAACCAGTTTTCGGCTTAATTGCGCCGCAAATTGTCATCAAAGTTGTTGATTTACCAGCACCATTTGCACCAATAAGACATACAATCGAACCTTGAGGAACAGAGAGTGAAATGCCGTGTAGGGCAGGGATTTTTCCATAATATGTGGTTACGTTTTTTAGTTCTAACATCTTAGCTTTCCTCTCCTAAATAGGCCTTAATAACCGCAGGGTTAGAGCGAATTTCTTCTGGATTACCCGTAGCAATAACAGAGCCATATTCCATAACATAAAGCCTGTCTGAGAGCGACATAACCATATTCATATCATGTTCAATGAGCAAGATTGAAAGCTTGAAGCGTTCACGTATATCTAAAATTAATGCTTTTAATTCAAGAGTTTCTTGTGGGTTCATACCAGCTGCAGGTTCGTCAAGAAATAGAACATAAGGCTCAGTTGCCAATGCACGAGCAATTTCTAAACGTCTTTGAGCACCATAGGGTAAATTTCTTGCTTCATCTTCCCAAAATTCGTGTAAATTCAAGTCTTTGAGTAGTTGATATGCTCTATCAACGCTTTCTTGTTCTTCACGTTTTGCTTGTGGAGTTTTTAATAAAGCGCCAAGAATACCAGTGTTTGTGCGGCAGTGACGCCCAATCATAACATTTTCAAGCACAGTCATTGTCGGGAACAATCTGATATTTTGGAATGTTCTTGCAAGACCAATTTCAGTAATTTCAAATGGTTTAAGCCCTACTAAAGAGCGTTCATTTGAACCTGGTTTTGTTGATCTTACATCACCTTGAGTTGGCGTATAGATGCCAGTTACGCAGTTGAAAAAAGTTGTTTTTCCTGCGCCATTTGGCCCAATAAGTGCAATAATTTCGCCTTGGTTTATTTCTAAATCAACACTGTTTAAAGCTCTTAAACCGCCGAAATTTTTAGAAAGTGAAGAAACAGAGAGTACAGTATTTTTCATTATATTATTCCTCATTCTCTGTAGTCTTAGCTTGTGTTAAAGAATATTTGCGCTTTGCCGCTGGAACTATACCTTGTGGACGGAAGATCATCATAAGTACCATCATTGCGCCGAAAATAAGCATGCGATATTCAGAGAATGCACGTAAATATTCAGGTAATAAGGATAAAACGAGTGCTGCAAGTACAACGCCCCAAATTGAACCCATGCCTCCTAATACGACCATTGAGAGTATCATTGCTGAATCCATAAAGTTGAAGCTCGCTGGATTGATATATGTGTTACGCGCCGCTAAAATTACGCCCGCAAAGCCTGCCCAGCATGAACCAAGAGCAAATGCCATAAGTTTTGTTTTGCGCAAATCAATGCCCATAGCTTCACAAGCAATTTCATCTTCTTTCAAAGCTTGTAAGGCAAGTCCAATGCGAGAATGTTTCAAGCGTGTTACAACTATAATTGTGATTAAAGTTGCAACAAAAGCAATATAATAGATGTAAATTGTCGACTGCTCTAAGTTGAAATCCATACCAAAAAAGCTAGGACGTGGAATGTTTGAAACACCACGTGAGCCATTTGTGAGATCTGATAAGTTTGTGAGTAATAGACGTGTAATTTCACCAAAACCTAGCGTAACAATAGCAAGATAGTCGCCACGCAACCTAAGCACTGGAAAACCAAGTAAAAGACCAGCTAAAGTAGAAAATAAGCCAGCAAGCGGTAATGCAAACCAGAAAGATACGCCAAAATACATATTAAGAAGAGCATAAGTATAAGCGCCAACAGCATAGAATGCCGCATAGCCAAGAACGAGCTGACCTGCAATACCTACTACAATATTTAGGCCCAAAGCCAATATGACATAGATTAATGCTAAGGAAAAAATAGTCACTTGGTATAATGAGCTAACAATTGGAAGCAATGTAAAGCCTATAAATAATAGAGAAAAAGCAGTTCTTTGTACTTTTTTATCTTGAACAATACTAAAAATAGAATCTTTTGTTTGATTGTATTTAATTAATAAATCAGATTGCTTATGAGTGTCACGTGCTAAATAATATTCTCTTATAAGCGCAATAACAAAAACAACTATAGCTAAAATTGCTAATCTATCGCCATAGAAAATAATATTCTTTTTGACGTCAAAGCGTATTCCAAGGATAGGCAGTCCTAAGAAAACGAACCAAAGGGCAATAATAAGTGCGGATTTAATAAATTTGAAATTTAACATAGACATTCCTTATACTTTTTGCACCTTGGCTTTACCAAGTAATCCAGAAGGTCTAAAAATAAGAATACAAACAAGCAAGGAGAAAGCAAGAATATCTTCATAATCGCCTGATAAATAGCCAGTTGTATAACTTTCAGCAAGACCAAGCACAATGCCACCAAGCATGGCACCAGGAATTGAGCCAATTCCGCCTAAAACAGCAGCAGTAAAGGCTTTTAGCCCTGCCATAAATCCAATACCAAAGCTTACTTGACCAGTGTGTGAGGCAATCAATGTGCCGCCAAGTGCCGCAAGCGCCGAACCAATAATAAAGGTAATACTAATAATTTTGTCAGCATCAATACCAAGCAACATGGCCATTTTTCTGTTCTGCGCTGTCGCACGCATAGCTTTGCCAATACGAGTTTTTGAAATAAATAATGTAAGAGCAATCATTACGGTGGCCGAAGTAACAATAATTATAAAATCACTTGAGCGGATAATGCCATTAAAAATTGAAATAAATTCAAATTTAGGAATTAAACGAGGAAAACGAACAAAATCTGTGGTTTGTGCTAAACCAACATAGTTCATCAATAAGGTTGACATACCTATTGCAGAAATAAGAGGAGATAAGCGAGGCGCTGATCTAAGAGGCTTATATGCAATTTTATCAACAGTATAGCCATATGCGGCACAGTAAACCATCGCAACAAAGCCAGCAACAACAAGAACAGCCAGCGATGGCATGCCTAATGCGGCTAAAATGTTTGCTACTGCGAGCGCTACGAATGCGCCTATCATGTATATTTCACCATGCGCAAAGTTAATAAGCTCGATAATGCCGTATACCATTGTATAACCAAGCGCAATAAGAGCGTAAATACTGCCACGTGTTATGCCAGAGAAAAATATTTCAAGAAAATATTGCCAATCCATTATAAATCCTTAATAAAACCAGATTTGAAAAATTCTATCGTATGTTTTTACAATATTATCAAGGCTATAAAAGCCCAGCTTCGGCATTGCTCTTATAGAACGAAATTCTACATGCTTGTGGAAAATGAACACAGGCCTCATGTAAAATTTTTCTCATTCTTGCTATGCTAAATACTGGAACTTATGCGATAATCTTTATTATTGTAAAATAAATCTAAACATGATGATAAGAGCTAAAAAATACAATGATTTTTTGATCTTATCATCATGCTATGAATAAATTATTCAGTAAATACAGGTACAAAAGCACCGTTCTTTACTTGGTAAATTGACATGCTAATGCCGTTTGCGTCGCCTTGTTTGTCAAAAGTAATTTTGCCAACAGGTGTTTCTACTGGAACTGTGCGTAATGCTTCGATAATTTTGTCAGTATCAGTGCTGTTTGCTGACTTGATAGCTGATAATAAAGCATAAGCTGCTGAATAGCCATTGTCATAGAAAGCGCCAGGAGCTGCACCGTATTTATCTTGGTGAGCTTTTAAAGCTTGCTTGCTAAGAGGAGTTGCTGAAGTATCAGCAGGACCTGAAGCATAAGAACCTTCAGAAGCTTCACCAGCAGTTACGATGAAGTTAGGATCTTTCAAACCATCTGGTCCAAGAAGTGGAACGTCTAATTCTAATTCGTACATATTGTTTACGATTTTAGAAGCTTCAGGAAGATATCCGCCCCAAACAACGAAATCTGCTTTTTCACGACGTAATTTACGTACTACCGCTGAATAGTCAGATGCGCCAGGAGTTACAGCTTCATCAAGAACAACTTTGATGTTTTTGTAATTTTTTTCAATGTTTTCTCTTACGCTGTCAGCAAAACCTTTACCGTATTCGCCATTATCGTGTAAGAAAGCAATTCTTTTTGGTTTAATTTTAGAACCAATGAAGTTTGCTGAAATTTTTGCTTGAGTAAAATCGTGACCGATTGTACGGAAAAACATTGGGTTATCGCCAGAAAGAGTAAGTACAGGTGTTGTTGCTGAAGGAGAAATAACAACGATTTCAGCATCATTGAAAATTGGTAATGCAGCCATAGTTGCGCCTGAACAAATCATGCCTACTACGCCAACAACTTCATTAGAAATAAGGTTGGTTGCAGCATTTGAAGCTAATTCTGGTTTACATTGGTCATCAGCTGCAATAACTTCAACTTGCTTGCCTAAAAGGCCGCCATTTTTATTGAATTCTTCTGCAACTAAACGAACAGCATTCAAAGTAGGAACACCATAAGAAGCTAATTCGCCAGAATGTGCGCCGCCAACACCAATTTTAATTGTATCTGCACTAAATGCAGGATTTACAAGTGAAACAGCCAAAAGAGCTGTAGCACATGCAGTAAAAAACATTTTGTTTTTTAATACTTTCATAGTCCATCGTCCTTTTTCCTTAAACTCAGTACTCAAGCTAATTTTAGTAAACATGAGCCTTAATAATTATTGAATAATGCCCTTTTATTATACTTTTGTCAAATAGTTTGAACAATTAGTTAATATATTGAAATGATACTATTAAAAAAATAAATAAAACTTTATTTTTACACTACTTTACTTGCACTTGCAAAATTATATATATTAAGTTAATTTCTAAAATTATCAAAATGAATAATAATCATAATAAATTGAAGAAGAGGAAGTTATGAACATTCTTATAGTTGGCTCTGGTGGTAGAGAACATGCTCTGGCATGGAAAATTGCGCAATCTAAACACGCTGAAGAAATCTTTGTTGCTCCTGGTAATGGTGGAACTTCGCAAATAGCTAAAAACATTCCAATTAAAGAAACAGAAATTGATGAATTAGTCGCTTTTGCTAAAGAAAAAAATATTGGCTTAGTTGTTGTAGGGCCAGAAGTGCCTTTGTCTTTAGGATTGGTTGATGCAATGGACGCACAAAAAATTCCATGTTTTGGCCCAACCAAAGCTTGTGCTACCCTTGAAGCAAGCAAGGCTTTTGCAAAAGAAGTGATGCTTGCAGCAAATGTTCCAACAGCAAGCTCAGAAACCTTTACAGAACTTGATAAAGCTTTGGAATATGTGAGTAAAAAAAATGCGCCACTTGTTATTAAAGCTGACGGATTAGCCGCTGGAAAGGGCGTTATTATAGGGCAAAGTCTTGAAGAAATTAATGAAGCTTTAAGAGCGATGTTTGGCGGAATTTTCGGTTCTGCTGGCTCAAAAGTTGTTATTGAAGATTTTCTAGTGGGTGAAGAAGCTTCACTTTTTTGTCTTTGTGATGGCGAAAATGCAATTCCTTTTCCATCAGCTCAAGATCATAAGACAATAGGTGAGGGCGATGTGGGCTTGAATACTGGTGGTATGGGTGCTTATTCGCCTGCGCCTGTTTTGCCTGATAGTGAAATTGAAAGGATTACTGACATTGTTTCTCGCCCAATTTTAGCAGAAATGAAGAAAAGAGGCACGCCTTTCAAGGGTTTACTCTATGCAGGACTTATGCTTGATGGAGATAAAGTAAACGTTATCGAATATAATGTACGCTTTGGTGACCCTGAATGTCAGCCTTTGCTTATGCGCTTAGAATCTGATTTAGTTGAACTTCTAATGGCTTGTGTTGAGGGTACGCTTAAAGGAAAAAGTCTACAATTTACAGAAAAATCTGCTTTAGGTGTTGTTGTGGCAGCTAAGGGTTATCCTGAAACTTATCCAAAAGGTATGGAAATTCAAGGGATTGAAGAAGCTGAACAGAGCGATACTCAATTGGGCTGTAAAGTTTTCCATGCTGGCACTACAGAAAAAGAGGGTAAAATTCTTTCTTCTGGTGGACGTGTACTTTGCGTGACTGCCTTAGGCGATGATTTGAAGCAAGCGCAAACAAAAGCTTATAATGCTCTTGATAAAATCAATATGGAAGAGAGCTATTCTCGCCGTGATATTGGTTCTAAAGGATTGAAAAGATTAGGCATATAATCTGTCTTTTTTATTGATTTACAAATAGAGTTTTACAGAAATTTTCAATAAAACAATAAATTATTAAGGATAATTATGAAGAAAATATTGTTTTCCCTTGTTTGTCTTTTGTCATTTACATCTTTTGCTTTTGCGCAAGAGGGGGCAGTGGCTATTGCAGATACTCCACTAAAAGAATACGACAAAAACACAGCTGTAGTTCTTGAGCATACTGGCTCTGATAGCCTTGGATCACGTCTTTTGCTTGAATTGAAAGAAGAATTGAATACCAGTTCATTATTCACGCTCAAAGATGACGATGGGCCAAAATTCCGCATACTTCTTTCGACTGTGCCTGAATTTAAAGAAAGACCAGGCATAGGCTCAGCCTATTCTATTGTTTGGGTTTTTTCGCAAAGCACTTCTACGCTAGGGCATTATATAGACAGCGAAGTTGGTCTTTTTACCGCTGATGAAATTGAGGGTTTAGTCGCACAAATATTAGAAAAAACGGACACTTATTCAGTGCGTTACGGCTATTTATTTGAATCAGAATAACTTGTTGAAATAATGAAATAAAGCGGATAAAGATGTTTTGTGCATTTTTATCCGCTTTTCTTTTGATTATCAAATTAGCCTTTGTATTTTATTATTTTTTATTTTCTAACATCTTTATTCTATTTAATTCAGTTGCATTTAATTCTCTACATTCACCTTTTTGTAAGTTTTGAAGATGCAAAGGGCCGTGAGAAACACGCATAAGGCGAAGCACAACAAGATTGAGTTCTTCACACATGCGGCGAATTTGTCTATTCACCCCTTGATAGAGGGTGAGTTCTAGATCGTATTCTTTTGGGGTCGTGTTTCGCTCGTTAAATATTTCAGTCGTCACAGGGGCAAGTCTTGTACCATCTGATAGAGTTAAACCATCTTCCATATATTGTAATAAGGTTTCAATATCTTTAGGATTATCTTTTCTTACACGCACTCGATAAACTCTTGGTAATTGATGTCTTGGGTGCATGAGTGTGTGCGCTACTTCGCCGTCATTTGTAAGAAAAATGAGTCCTTCGGAAAAATAATCGAGTCTTCCTACGGGGTAGAGTCGAAAATTTGAATATTTTTTTGGAAGAAGATCTAAAACAGTTGTTCTGCCCTCAGGGTCACTAGATGTTGACACAACTTGAATAGGCTTATGTAAAATAAGATAAATTTTCTTTATTTCCTGATTTTGCAAGGGCTTATCGTCAAGACTTACTATGTCTTTTTCTTCAACTTGTGCACCTGGGATAGCAATTATTCCATTGATTTTTATTCTTTTTTGTGCGATAAGTTCATCAGCGTCACGGCGTGAACAAAGTCCAGAATTGGCTATGAATTTGTTTAGGCGTACTCCCATCAATATTCCCTTCTCTTTTGCTATTGTGTTTATTGAGTATGTAGCTTATACTATTTATAGTCAAGTAACAAAATATATTAATAGCTTGCATATTTCACTCATAAATTTCAAATAATCTAAGATACTACATGAAAAAACAAAAATCAAAATTAAAAAAACTCAAGAAAATAAATTTTTCTTTCTTAGCCTACCCCTTTTATCTTTTCTTTAAATTTCTCACTGCCTCTTTGAGGTATACGCAAATCAATAGAGAAAAAGTCGAAACATTACACGAAAATGGAGAGCGCCTCATTTTTTGTATATGGCATGATGAACTCATATCAATACTAAATACTAAGGCTGATCTTGATGTTATTGGTATTGTAAGTCCAAGTAAAGACGGCGATCTTGTCGCAAAAGTTATTGAATATATTGGATTTCGTGCCGTGCGTGGATCGAGCACTAGGCAGGGTATGAATGCCTTATTGACTACTGTAAAGGTTATGACTACTGAAAATATACATGCTTGTATGACTGTTGATGGCCCTCTTGGCCCACGTCATAAGGTAAAAGACGGCGCCTTTTTCTTGGGGCATCATGCAGATGCCTATATTGTGCCTATGCGTACTGTGATAAAAAATTCTTATAAATTCAATAGTTGGGATAAATTTCAAATTCCTTATCCTTTTACTAAGGTGAAAGTTGTTTTTGGCGAACCTTATAAGGTAAGTGCTGAAAAATTAGATGCCGAAGTTTTGGCTTCTGAAAAAGCAAAATTACAAACTATATTAGAAACTCTTCTTGAAAATGACGGGCAATAAATATGAGTAATACTAAAGATTTTACAGTAAAAGAAAAAATTCAATATGTATTGATGATTAACTTTAGTAAATTTTTTGGTCTTCTAGGTTTTGGTTTTACGAAATACGCAGGCAAATTTTTGGGTTTTCTTATGTGGATTTGCCTTAGCAGACGCAGAAATCTTGCTATAAGAAGTGTGAAGAAATCTTTCAATGTGAGTCATAAAAAAGCAATTAAGATTGCTCGAAAATCATTTGAGCATAGCGCACGTGCATTTTTAGAAATGAATTTAGTAAAAACATACGCAAATGATTCTTCTAAGATTGTCGTACATATTCCTAATCGTGAATTATTTGAACAGTTTATTGATGCTAATCCTCCACGTCCTACAGTGGGAGTGACTGGGCATTTTGGCGCTTGGGAATTGCTTTCAGTATGGATGGGAAATATTTTTCCAGAGCCACGCAAGCGCTTAATTGTTGTAAGGCAGTATAATAATAGAGCTTCGCACGCTTTTATTGCTAGTTGTCGAGAGTCTAATGGCTGTCAAATGATTGGGCATAGACGAGTTATTTTTAATGTTATTCGTGCATTGAAAGAAAAGGGCGTTGTTGCTTTCTTGGTTGATCAGTATACAGCTGTTCATGAGGCTTTGCGCTTAGACTTTCTTGGTCGTAAGGCAAATGTGAATATGGGGCCAGCGCTTTTAGCTATACGTGGTGATGCTATTATTTTTCCAGTGTTTTTACTGCGCCATGCTGAAAAATCTAATGAATATACGTTTATTGTGCATGAACCATTGGATACGAAAAATTTAAAATCGACAAGTCGTGAAGATAAAGTCAAAGAAGTTACTGAATTTTATACAAAAGCAGTAGAAGACATTGTCACTCAATATCCTGAACAATGGTTTTGGATGCACAATCGCTGGAAAAAAGGTTAAATTGCTTAGTCTATATCTCTTTGAACCTTTTGCCTATATTTCAAAAAATGAATTGATTTATTGCGAATATGACATATATAATAGATAGTTAAGCTTAAATAGAATTATTTTGTTATAGAATTAATAAAATAAAATAGTTAATAATAAATTTAAATAAGTAGTAATAAAATATGCCACAAACTTTCCCTGATACAATAAGCCTTAATCTCCCCAAAACTGGCTGTGATAGCCACGCTCATTTAGTTTATCCTGGAATGCTTGAAGATTTAGATAGCATTATGGAGCGTGCAGAGAAAACAGGTCTTGCGCACGTAGGGCAAATTTTTCTTTCACCTCAAAGCTACTATGACACAAATAAGCTTTTTGACAAATTTCCACAAGTTTTCTTCACTATTGCTATTCATCCTAATGATATTGATAAAAGATTTCAAGAAGGTACTATTGACGAATTGCGTAAAATCATAGTCAATGATGGAAGATTTAAAGCTGTTGGTGAAACTGGGCTAGATTTTTTCAAAAGTGAAGTGCCTAGAGAAGATCAAGAAAGAGCTTTTAAGGCGCAATTATTGCTTGCTAGAGAGTTGAATTTGCCTGTAGTTATCCACTCTAGGTAAGCATTTTATGAAACGATTGCTGTCTTAGACGCGCTTGAATTTCAAAATTATCCTTTAGTTTGGCT
>CAYJDN010000025.1:0-13614 GCA_964368925.1 uncultured Desulfovibrionaceae bacterium
AAATGAGCGGATATTCTATATTTTGTATAGAATGAGCAAGTGTATTATCATTAAATAGATAATCTTTTTCATTTATATCAAAAAGTATGAAATTAAGATAGCTAGAAATTGTTGAATAATCTAATGCTTTTGCTAAGAGATTATTAGATTTTTGTAAATATTGTAGTAAGATAGTCACTTGCATTTCTCTTGTATATCCAAGTAATTCAGGGTCATTCCCTGTTGAGGGAATAAAGATTTTAGGACAAGGATTTTGAGCAATTGCTTCTGATACTCCATTTGGCAAAAGGTTTGCAAGTAGAGAAGAAAAAAATGAACCCATAGGATAACAGATTAAATCAGCTTGCGATATAAGCTCGATGACGTTTTGTGAGGCTCTAACATCAATTTGCGCTTTGCTTGTTGGATCGGTGAGAAATATTTTCTTTATTGGCGAAGTGATAGGCCCTTGACTTTTGCCACTAAAGTTATTTTGGTTATATATCAATTGCTTATCTTCAAGCTCTACGCATAAATGAGCGCAAGCGTCAACCACAGGGCGCACTGTACCTTTAGCATTTACAAGCTGAGAAAATAGATAAACAACGCTGTCTAATTGTTGTTCAAAATTCAAATAGCCGCTTGTAAGAATGAGATTACCAATGCTTGCCCCTTGCAGTGGAAAATTTTCGGGCATCACATTATAAAAATTGAGAAGATAGGAGCGAATTATTTTATATATTGGCAAAGGCAATGCTTTTACAAGAATATGATCTCCTTTTGCCATTTCAAAAAGGATTTCTTTTAATTCTTTATTATCTTTGTTTTTGTCAAGTCTATAAGAAAAAAGCTGAATAACTTCAGGTGTTCCCGTGAGTGAGCGGTCGGCAATGGACATAATTCTTGCTCGCAAATCGCCGACTGCGGGCATATTAAAATGCTCACGCAATACAGCAGAACTACCACCAGAATCAAAAGGAGTTATAATATGTATGGCATTATGCGTATAATTGAGCAAGTGCCGACTTGTTTTTGTAAGCGCTGTTCCACCACTAAAGAAAAGAATCTTAGGCCCAAGTTCAGGGCTTTTTGCAAAGCGAGCAAGTTTTCTTTCATCGGGGATAGCTTGCGAGCGAGTGAGTTGAATCTTTGTAGTGTATGGCATAATATTATGGTAGGAACTCTTTTTTATGTTCTTTTATTGTTTGTAGAATGGCATCACGTGCTTGAGCAAGTGGCATTTTAAAAGTCGCACCTGCCGCATTTTTATGGCCGCCACCATTATAATACATACTTAATTTTTGCACATCATCATTATTTGAAGATCTAAAAGAAGCCTTACATTCAAGGGCTGATTTTTCACGTAATACAAAGGCAATGCGTATGTCTTTGACTTTGCGTAAATGTTCTGCAAAGCCCTCTAAGTCATCACTTGTGCATTCTAATTCTTCTAAAAGCGCTTTTGAAATCAAGACATAGCCTGTTTCAAGCTCTTTATCAAAAATATAGGTAGACATAAGAAAGGCCCAAAGCTTATTTTTAGCATGTGACCATGAATTATCTAAATTACTTACAACAATATTCGGCTCTAGCCCCTCATGCACTAGGAAAGCGGCGCTGAGTAAAATTCTTGCATTTGTGTTGCTAAAAGAAAAAGAGCCAGTATCAGAAATAAATGCAGTGTAAAGTGCAATGGCAATTTCATTGCTCAAGGGAACGTCAAGTTCAAGAGCAAGGCAGAAAATAGCGTTGGCTGCGGCTGCCATTGTGGTATCAGTGAGATTTTCACGGCTGCCAAATTGTGGATTATCTAAATGATGATCAATATTAATGGAGGGCGCAATTTTTAATAATTTATCCCCTTGTAATCCTATGCGATTTCTATCGCCACAATCAAGAACGACAATAAGTTCTGGCCTAAAGGGTAGCTTGTCTAAATCATGTTCAAAGGGTTTTGGGCTTGGTAGGAAGGCCAAATATTCAGGCAAGGGATTTGTTTCATTATAAAGGATATATTCTTTGTTTAAATGCTCGCAAATATAGGCTAGAGCAATAGAAGAACCAAGAGCGTCGCCGTCAGGGTTCGCATGGGCAGCTATAAGAATTTTATCTTTTTCTTGAATAATTTTAGCAATATTGGAGATCTTTTCTTTAGTTTGCTTTGAAAGAGTGGAATTGATAAGATCTTTATATTCTAAGACTTCAAGTTCATTATTATTTTCTTGCATACTTTCCTCAATACATATCTTAGGCAATTGAACAAAATTACCTTTCCGCAATACAAGATTTACAATTTATGCTAAAAAATTGCTTGTAGAGCTTTCTTTAGCCTGATTTGTATAAAGGGAAACCTTGCTCCACAAAGCTTAGTTCCCCTTTATATAACATAGTATAATTGTTGGCGGAGGCGTATAGGAGTCGAACCTACCTATGAGCTCTTAACCCAATCATTGGTTTTGAAGACCAAGTGCAACACCGGTCACAAGACGCCTCCGCAGATTTTTTTATAGCTTTATTTTTTTGCTTTGTCAAATTTAGTATGTATTCCTAAAATTGACTTGATTTTAAAACTTACATAAAATTTCAGCTTTATCACCAAAAAGCAAGTGGTTTATAAATGAAGAGCTTTTGCTTTTTGGCAAGGAACAAAGTTTTTCTCTTGAGGGAGTTTATTTAAACATAAATGACCGAAAGATAAAAACTTTTGACGAAGCCCTTTGTCTATACAAAGTAAATTTAGTAATAGCCTTATTTTTAGGATATATACGAAATTTCAGCTCTACCACCAAAAAGCAAAAGAATTCATTTAAACTCTATCTTTGAGCGCCGCTACTGCCGGAAGAACCTTCCCCTCCAAAACTTCTAAAAATGCGCCGCCACCAGTTGAGATATAGCTCATTTTGTCAGCCACATTGAAAGTTTCTACTGCTGCAATGGAGTCGCCACCACATACAAGTGTGTAGGCCTTGGTTTCAGCTAAGAAAAGCGCAATTGATTTTGAACCCTCGTCAAAAGGTTTAATTTCAAAAGCACCAACAGGCCCATTCCAAACTATTGTATTTGCTTTAGAAAGTACTTCATTATAAAGTTTTGCCGTTTGCGCACCAATGTCTAAAATCATTTCATCTTCAGCCACTTCGCTCACTAAGCAAGTGCGAGTAGGAACATTTTCTTCTAATGATTTAGCAACAACTACATCAACAGGAAGAGGCATGTCTTTAGCGATGGCAAGAATAGCTTTTGCATTTTCTACTAATTCTGGCTCTACAAGAGATTTTCCTATATTATAGCCTTTTGCAAGTAAGAAAGTATTTGCAATACCACCGCCAACAATCAAACCGTCAACCTTTTTAGCAAGATTTTCAAGTACAGATAATTTTGTTGAAACCTTTGAACCACCTACAATAGCGTAAAATGGAGTATTTGGATTTTCCATAAGATTATCAGTTGCGTCCATTTCGCCAGCCATAAGATATCCCGCACAAGCAACTTTTGCAAGGCGAATTGCGCCTTCAGTGCTTGCATGCGCTCTATGAGCTGCGCCAAAAGCGTCCATGCAATAGACGTCGCCTAAATCAGCAAGCTTTTGCGCTAATTCAGCATTATTTTTCTTTTCGCCCACATGGAAACGAATATTGTCTAACATGCCGATTTGCCCAAAACCTAAGCTTACATCTTCGATTTTCTCAAAGAAAAGTACTTCTTTACCTAAAAGTTCAGAAAGTCTTTTTGCTACAGGTTTTAATGAAAATTCTTCATTATATTCACCCTCAGTTGGACGGCCAAGATGCGAAAGAATTAACACTGAGGCTTCTTGACTAAGAGCGTATTCAATTGTTTTTAAAGCACGTGTGATTCTTGTGTCAGACTTCACTTTTCCGTCTTTAATAGGCACGTTCATGTCTACACGAATAACAACTTTCTTATTTTTTAAATCAATTTGATCAATAAGTTTCGCTTTCATACATACTTCCTTGAAATAAATTTAGCAGAATTTTGCTTTAACTTTTGCTAAAACAGCTTCTGTTGTAAAGCCAAATAATTCAAATAGTTTAGGGGCTGGAGAAGAAGCACCAAATTGGTCAATACCTATGACAATACCGTCTAAGCCAGCGTATTTATACCAGAAATCTGATTGCGCCATTTCAAGAGCAACACGATTTCTACAAGCGTTTGGAAGTACTTTTTCTTTATATTCGCTTGTTTGTGCATCAAAGAGCTGTGTGCAAGGCATTGAAACAACACGCACTTTCTTAGATTCTGCTATGAGTTTATTGTATACTTCAACAGCTAAAGAAAGTTCTGAACCTGTAGCTATGAGAATAATTTCAGGCTGTGGATCGTTTTCGCAATAAATGTAGCCACCTTTCTTAATGTCTTCACGAGCTATATTTTTTGTGAGTTGCGGTAAGTTTTGACGACTAAATAGAAGAGCTGTCGGTTTATCTGCTTGCACAGCGCTTAACCAAGCAATAGCTGTTTCATGTGTATCCGCAGGACGCCACACGTCAAGGCCAGGAATAAGACGTAGTGAAGAAATTTGTTCAATAGGTTGGTGGGTTGGCCCGTCTTCGCCTACGCCAATAGAATCGTGAGAAAGCACATAAGCCACCCTACGTTTCATAAGCGCAGACATACGAATTGCAGAACGCATATAGTCGGAGAATACAAGGAAAATACCGCCATAAGGCATATATCCGCCGTAGAGGGCGAGCGCATTCATAATACAAGCCATACCAAATTCACGCACGCCATAATGAGCGTAATTTGCCGTGAAATCAAGTGGAAGATTAGAACCATTTACAGAAGTTGACTTTGAATTCCAAGTGTTTACAGAATGTGATAAGTCAGCAGAACCACCAAAGAGTTCAGGCATTATTGGCGCTAAGGCATTGAGTACTTGCTGAGATGAAACTCTAGTAGCAGTTGCATCGTCTTTTATTTCAAGTGCATTGAAGAAAGCTTCTTCTAATTTTGCTGGGTCAAGAGCGTATTCTCTTTGCATAACACGACGTTTGAATTCTTGTGCTAATTCAGGATATTGAGCTTCGTAGGCAGCAAATAATTTATTCCACTCATTTTCTAAGGCTTGGCCTTTTGCTTTTCTGTCGGAAAGATTATAAATTTCTTGTGGCACTTCAAAAGCAGGGTAATCAATGCCAAGTGTTTGTTTTGTAAGTTTAATTTCTTCGTCGCCTAAAGGTGCGCCGTGGCAAGATTGTGAACCAGCTTTGTTTGGTGAGCCGTAACCAATAATTGTTTTGAATACTACTAAAGTTGGCTTTGTGCCGTCTTCGTCAGCATTTTTTACTGCTGCTTCAAGAGCATTTTTAACAGCTATTTCATCATGGCCATCAACATTTTTGATAACGTGCCAGCCAGAAGCTTCAAAACGTGCTGGAATGTCATCTTTGAGCCAGTTTGAGATATTACCATCAATGGAAATGTCATTATTATCGTAAAGAAGTATGAGTTTGCCAAGTTCAAAAGTGCCAGCAAGAGAAATTGCTTCTTGACTTAGGCCTTCCATGAGGCAACCATCGCCAGTGAAAACAAAGGTTTTGTGGTCAACGATAGGGAAATTTTCTTTATTGTATTTTGCAGCATGCATTTTTTCAGCAAGCGCAAAACCAACGCTCATTGCAAGACTTTGTCCTAGTGGGCCAGAAGAGGCTTCAACACCAACAGTATCGCCAAATTCAGGGTGACCAGGAGTTTTAGAATGTAGTGTTCTAAATTGTTTTAAATCGTCGATAGTAACGTCATAGCCTACAAGATGTAAGATTGAATAAAGGAGAGTTGAGGCATGCCCATTAGAAATGAGGAATCTATCTCTGTTTTGGAAATCTGGATTTGTTGGATTATAATTCATTATGTTGAGCCATAATTGAGTCGCAATATCTGCCATTCCCATCGGAGCGCCGGGGTGGCCTGAATTTGCTTTTTGTACAGAATCCATGGCAAGAGCACGAACAGCATTTGCTACTGGCAGAAGAGAAGTTTGTGACATAGTTTTTTCCTTTATTTTATTGAATTATTAAAAGTAATTAATCTATCTTTATAGGGTTTGAAATTGAAAAAAGCAGAACCTGACACCAAGACATCAGCCCCGCATGCACATAATTGTAATGCATTTTCGGGGTTAACACCTCCATCAATTTGTATAAGCACTTCACGTTGTTGAAGTTTTTCCCTTGTCTTTTTTATTTTTTCAAAGGTCGCAGGAATGAAAGATTGACCGCCAAAACCAGGGTTTACACTCATAAGTAAGACCATGTCAATATCATCAAGCACATAATCTAAAACTTCAAGTGGTGTGGCTGGATTTAATGAAACACCCGCTTTCATGCCAAGTTCACGTATGCGAGCAAGAGTTCTTTGTAAATGTTTCGTTGCCTCGGCATGGACGACAAGCATATCTGCACCAGCAGCGGCAAAATCTTCAAGATAGCGCTCTGGTTGCTCTATCATTAGATGGACGTCAAAATAGAGCTTGGATTTCTTTCTGCACTGCTTTATGACGTGCTGTCCAAAAGTGATGTTTGGAACAAACATGCCGTCCATAACGTCCCAGTGAATCCATTCTAATCCAGCTTGTTCGAGGTCTTTGAGCTCTTGCTCTAAATTTGTAATGTCCGCAGAAAGTAATGAGGGTGAAAGTATCATAGTATTTTATGTGGTTAGAGGTTTATGTAAATATTGTGCTTAGCACAAAAGGCTTTCATAATGCCTTTGTGGCAAGTTAAGCATAGTAAATCTATTGCTATAATTAGGTTTATAAATTTGGAAAATTTATTTACTCAACATAGCTTTAATAGCAAGTAGTTCTTGTTCAATGGCTTTTAGAGCTTCAATTTCTTCTTCTTTTTGTTGCAGATTTTGTGCTTTTTGTACATTTAGTGCTTTTTGCAAAATTTCTGCTGGTCTATTTACTTTATTTTCAACAGCATTTTCAGAAGATTCATCTTTTTCATTACTATCATTAATGACTATTCTAAGTTCATTATTTTTCTTTTTTTCTTCTTTTTTGTTGAGTGAGAGAGTAGGTATATTTCCAAGTTTTGGGCGCACATCTTGACGACCTTTTGGTAATTGTCCTTTTGTGAGAGCTTTTTTTGCACCCTCTATAGTAAGGCCTTCACCGTGCAGTAATTTCTTGATTTTCTTGATTAATGCGACATCTCTTGGCGAATAGAGTCTTTGCCCTTTTACTGTTCGCATGGGTTCTAATTCTTCAAATTCATCTTCCCAAAAGCGCAATACAGAAGCATTTACATTAAACATATTGGCAACAACACCAATTTTGAGAAGTGGGGGATTGTCTTTTTTTGCTCTTTGTTTAGGAGCTTTTTCATTGTCTTGTGCGTTATTTTTCGCATCTGGCACATCAAGAATATGCTCGCCGTATTCAAGTAGACTATTCGAATTGTAATTATTGCTCATAGATATACCCTAGAAAAGATAAAGATGAAATGTAATACACCCAAGGAAATACTAAATCATTTTTTATTTTTTTTCAAGCATATTCGGTTTAAAAAATAATGCTGGATATTCACTTATTTTAGATAGTTATAATATTGTAATTTTTGAAATGAAAAAATAATCTTTCCTACATATTTAATCTTCTTTTTCGGGGAAATTATTTTATTGTCCACAAAAGGCGATTAGACTTTCTTGTTAAATTACCTAAGTAAAGATCTTTCCAATAAAGAGGCACAAATTTTTCATTGTTGTTTTGAGAATCAAAGGGGATTGATTGCCCTTGTATAAGTGCGTATATTGTTTGTAGATCTTCCTTGCTTGAGAAGACAATTTTATCTTTTGCGTCTTGGAAGAGTCGCAAACGTGGAGAGATTTGCATTTGCATTCCAGAATTTTTTCCCACATTCATAGCTTGAAAGAAGAAAGCGCTATTTTGCTTAGAAAGATCTTGTGCTAAAGTTGGAACGAAATAAGCGCCTTTTCCAAAGGGGCACACATCACCTTTTAGAGCGTCAAATTCTTTGGCATATACAGAAGAAAATTGTAGATTTTGATTTTTGTATTTTGGTTTTTTACCCATTGCTTTTAGATTAGCCATATCAACTTCTTTGATTTTCTTGAAGCGAGCCACAAAGAAGCCTTGTGTGTCATTTTCAATGGTTTCAAGTCGCCATACGCCTTTAGTTGTGTTTTTTTCCATTTCAAATTCAGGTAATAAGGCCAATTCGTCTAATTCTAAGCCTAATTCATTTATGGCAAATTCTACTTGTTTTTCATTTTCTTCTTTATTAGTTGTGCAGGTAGAATAGACGAGAGTGCCATTCATTTTTAGCAACCTAACTGCTTCACATAAAAGTCTTTTTTGTAAATTTACAAGATTTTGCGCCTTATCGGGAGTCCAAATTTCTTTGACTTTAGGATTTTTGTCTATAGTGCCCCAGCCAGAACAAGGCGGATCGAGTAAGATAGAATCAAAGGAAGCATCATCAAGGGGGATTTGTGTGCCATCATAATTACAAGTTATAGCGTTAAAGCATTGCATTGTTTCAAGATTTCTTTTTAGATTAGCCAAGCGTGTAGGGTTTGGTTCATTTCCAATAACCATACCATTATGCGCCATATAGCTAAGCATACTTGTCTTACTGCCAGGGCTTGCGCACATATCAAGAATAAGTGCATCATCGCAGGGATTGAGCGCAATTGGTGGCAACATAGAAGCTCTATCTTGTATGTAGATAAGTCCGAAATAATGCGCAAGAGAAGAGCCGAGAGCTTTTATTTCATTCGTGCATTTTCTTGCAAGTGGAAAAAAAGTATCTTCAATAAATTCAAAACCTTCAGCTTGTAAGAAATCTTCAATGCCTTCAATTTGTTTTTTGTTATGTATGGGGCTGATAATCCTAAATGAGCGATTAACTTTTACTTGTGTTTTCATAAAAATCCTGTTACAAAAAAAGCAAATTATGCCTTTTTTAATAGGTATAGTCTTGAGAATTTGCTTTTGGCAATGACTCAAAATTATGATAAGGAATGTAGATAATGAGAAAAGCCTTTTTATGCTCAAGCATATTTGTTTGTATACTTTTTGCTCTAACAACGCAAGCTTTTGCGCAAAGCAAAAAATATATTATAGCTCCCTTTCAGGTCAATGGCAGCAGTGATTATGCTTATTTATCAGAAGCGTTACCGTCAATGTTGTCATCACGTGTATATAAAGACGGCATATTTGAAAGTGTTGAAATAGCAGATAAAAAAGTAATTAAAACAGCTAATGAAGCGCAAGCTTTATTAGATAATACAAATGCAGATTATATTATTTATGGCAGCATTACAATGCTAGGCACAGCGGCAAGTATCGACATGACTGGCCTAAATAAAGATGGCAAGAAATGGCAAAAATCTGAAAACGCTTCTATAGACGAATTGATTTCAAAAGTACAGCCAATGGCTGAGGCTATCAGCGTAGATTTCTTTAGTGCTCCGTCTACATCTACTGTTGCTACTAAAAATCCTACTCTTTCTGAAACAGGAAGAAGCGAGATTATTTCTGGTTCTAGCATAAAAGAAGTAAATATTGTACGTGACAAGAGTCAGCCACTCGATTATTCTGTAATATCAATGGATATTGGTAATTTCACTGGCAATGGCAATAGCGATATTGTGCTTGCTGACGATTTGCGTAATATCTATCTTTATACTTGGAATGGCGGCGCAATGATACCACGTGGTAAATTTAGAGTAGGCTCTTCTGAGAGAGTGCTTGCTGTGCGTACTTTTGAGCAAAATAAGCAAAATTATATTGCTGTTACTTGCTTTAATGACACACAATTAAGGGCTTATACTGTTGTTCTTATGTATGATGGAAAAACCTTGGTTGAATATATGACAATGCCTTTCTTTACAAATACGACAGTCATTCCTGAAACAGGAAGAAAAATACTTATAGGGCAATACAGCGGCACAAATGAGATTTATAGAGGCCCTATTTTTGAAGTATTTATTAATGGTAAGAAATGGGAAAAGGGCATGGCATTAACTGGTTTACCAAAACGTGCAAATGTTTATAACTTTACTTATTTTGCATCTGGAATTGGGGCAAACAATAATGTGGCTATGATTGATAAATCTGAAAACTTGCATGTGCATGATTCTCGTGGCGACAATCTCACTTCATTAGATGATCTTTTTTCAGGTGGCTTAGCCTACATTGCAACTGACGATGGTGCTCCAACTTTATCGACTGACAGCGCTGGCTATCAATATTATTTTATTCCTTTACGTGTTGTATCTACCGATTTGAATAAAGACGGCAATAGAGAACTTCTTGTAAACCACCCAATTACGACTATTGGTGAATATTTAAAGAATTTTAGATCTTTTTCTGAAAGCGAAATTCATGCCTACACTTGGGACGGTATTGGGCTTGCTTTAACTTGGCAAACACCAATAGTAAATGCGACTATTGCAGATTTTCAAGTGGCTGATGTTAATAATGATAATCAACCTGAATTGCTCAGCGCAGTTGTTACTTCAACTGGACTTTTAGGTATGGGCAAGGGTAGAACTGTTATTACTTTAACTGAATTGCCAACAAAATAAGTAGAAAATAATAGTACTAATTATAATAAAAGGTATAAAAACTTTATAATAAACAGTATAAAAATGAGGATTATTATGGAAGCTAATTTAGAAGAATATAGCGAAGAAGAATATAGCAAGGTTATGCAGCAAGTCTATGAATTAGACGCTCAAGGCAGAATGGTTGAAGCTATGGCTTTGCGTCGCACTCTTCCAATGGCGGCTATGGCGGCTAATCATTTGAAAAAACAAATGGGTATTAAGGCTCTTATTGAAAGTGGCGCTAATCTTTCACGTGCTGTTGAGAGATACGGCGAAGATTGGTTAAAAGACGACGAAGAATAATAGAAATAGCATAGCTTATAATTGTAAAATCAAGGCATTATAGTAAAATATAAGCCTTGATTTTTTTTTGATTTTTTTGGCACATTTTATGCACATAGAATCTATGAGTGTCCATGAAACCCCCGATTCTGTATAGAATTTATACAGTAGTTGTGTCTACTGTATAATTTTTATACAGGTGTAAAAGGGAAATTAGATTGTCGGAGAGAAGTATGTCTTTACATTTGTTACGGTATTTTAGTGCATTATGCCTGCTCTTTACTTTGCAGGGTTGTGCAGCCGTGATGCAGACACATGAGCCTAAAGATCCAGCATTACCAGATAATTATTTAGTATCTGGCGGCAGTGAAGCTTATGTGAGTAGTCATTGGTGGGAAGTTTTTGCTAGTGAAGAGCTTAACGCTTTAGAAGAAAAAGCCCTTGAATCATTATATAATGGTGAGAATAGGGGCGGCAATTTTGATTTACAATTAGCCTATACACGTTTAGAGCAATCAGCCGCTAGTATGGATTTAGCAGAATCTGCCTATTATCCAAAGCTTTCTTATCAAGCACAAGCAAGTCATAGTGAAAAGCAAATACAAGCAAATGACAATGCGGCCAAAGTTCGTTCTGATAATCAAAACTATTCAGCAAGTTTAAATCTTTCCTATGAAATTGATTTGTGGGGAAAGGTAGCAGCAAGAAATCAAGCCGCAGATTATAGATATCAGGCAACTTATGAAGATGTGCTTGCAGCGGTACTTAGTGTTTCTTCAAATATTGCTACAACTTATATTGATATTCTTTCTGCTAGAACAGAAATTAGAACATTAGAAAATCAAATAGCTTTGAATGAAGCTATGGTTGACATACAAAAAATGCGTTACACAAGCGGGCAAATTGAGGGCAGTGATTTATTACAACAATATGAACAATTAGAGCGCACAAAAGCAAGTTTACCAGCTTTAAAAGAAAGAGAAAGAGTGCTTTTGTCAAACCTCACTCTTATGCTTGGTGAAATGCCAACTTATGAATTTGATATTCAAGCGCAAGATCTTCCAATCCTCCCTGATTTACCAGAAATTGGTATTCCTGCACAGCTTATAGAAAATCGTCCTGATGTGCGTGCAGCTAAATTAGATATTTTAGCTAGTGATAAAGATTTAGCCATTGCAAAAGTGGAATATTTACCTGATGTTACTTTGAGTTTGACTGGAGCTTTAGCTGCTGGTGAATTTTCAACATTCCTTTCTAATTGGACAGCAACTTTATTAGGTAGCATTAGCGGTGTACTTTTTGATGGTGGTGCAAGGGGTGCAGAAGTTGATAGATTAGATTCTGTAACCGAAGGCTATGTCATCACATATACAAAGACCGTAGCCACTGCTTTAAACGAAGTAAATAATGCACTTATGGCAGAAGAAGTACAAAAGCAATATGTAGAAAGTGTAAAAAGGCAATTGATTTATCAAAAGGCTCTAGAAGAAAAAGCCTTGTCTTCTTATTTAGCTGGTGACAGTACTTTCTTAGCATATATCATACAATTACAGACACTTCAAAGCTTAGAAACAAGTCTTATAAGTGAAGAAGCAGAATTATTAAAATTACGTATAAATCTTTATAAAGCATTAGGAATACAGATATGAAAAAGATAATTTTACCTATTATATTTATTGTTGTGGCTATGGGCATTGCTTATACACTTATTGCAACAAAACCAGTAGCAGAGCGTAAACCGCCTCAAAAAGTTGTACCTAAAGTAGAGGTGTTTTTAGCTGAAAAAGGCGATGTTCCTTTACAAATTGAAAGCATAGGCACAATTATCCCATCACAAAGTGTTTCAATAAAATCAAAAGTTTCTGGTACTGTTGAGCGTGTGACAGACGAATTTACTCCTGGTGCAATCACAAAAAAAGGCACATTGCTTATTCGCTTAGATAAAACAAATTATGAAATCGACGTATTGAAGAAAAGAGCGACTGTAGCGCAACAACAAGCGAATTATGATTTAGAATTAGGGCGTCAAGAAGTTGCACAAACTGAATATGAGCAGATGAAAGCAATCTTGCCCGACATGACTCAATTGCAAGATTTAGAAAATGACTTAGCCCTAAGAGGGCCACAATTAGCTCAAGCTAAGGCTGCATTAGACAGCGCTAAAGCTGATTTGCTCTTAGCTGAAAATAATTTAGAAGACATAGAAGTAAGAGCGCCATTTGCAGGACTTATCCTCGACAGAACAGTATCAGAAGGCCAACAGCTCACAACAAATGAAGCCATCACTCAACTTATTGCTATTGATGAATATTGGGTAGAAGTTTCACTTGCTGTAGACACGCTCTACAATAATAATATTATTACAGCTAAAGCTGGTGATCCTGTTGAAATTGTTACACGTTCTGGCGAAATTTGGACTGGACAACTTATGCAATTTGTCAGCGCCTTAGAAGAAGGTTCACGCATGGGTAGAATGTTAGTTCGTATTGATGATCCACTTGCTTTGTCAGCAGAAAACATGAATAATCCACTGCTTATGGGTGATCAAGTGAATGTGAATTTCCAAGCGGGCACATTTGATGATATTTATGAAATTCCACGTCTAGCTCTTTATAATAATACGCATGTATGGCTTGTAGACAATAATATGCTTTATAGAGTTGAAGTAGATATTATTTGGAAGAATGCTGAAACTGTGTATGTTCGTGGTATTGATATTCCTGATGAAGCCCTTTTCCTTGTATCAGGTTT
>CAYJDN010000026.1:0-2384 GCA_964368925.1 uncultured Desulfovibrionaceae bacterium
ATTTTGCGTGCGAATGCACCAAAATCTTTACCATTAAATCGTGAGGATTTTGCGTACAAATGCACCAAAATCTTTACTATAAAATCAAATGTGCGTTCAGCACAAAACTCTTTAGCGAACAAGCAAAAACGACGTTTTTTGCGCAGTGAGGATTTTGCGTGCGAAGCATCCAAAATCTATACTATTAAATCCCTAGTGTCGTCATAATATGATTTTTCGTCTTCTATCAAGGGAGATGAAAAGGCTTTGAAGGAGTTTATTAAAAACATAAATGACTGAAAAAGCATTTGAAATCTGACGCAGAGAGAGGCGAAAAGGCGATTTTGACGGCACTATCTAAGCGTATTGCCTTGCATTTTTTGTACGACTTTCAATAGAATGAATAGTGTGTAATAATTGATTGCCCACACGTGATTTTTTGCTAATTTCAGCTTCAACAAAGCTAATAGCCTTACTTACAGTAGAATGCTTACGATCGAAATGTTTTCCAATATCTTCAAGGGTATAAGGAAAATGTTTTCTTATGAGATAAAAAGCCAAATTTCTAGCTGTCACATATTCTTGCTTTCTTGAACTAGATTTCATTTGATCTTGTGTTATTCCACAACAAGAACAAACAATTTTCACAAGTTCATCAAGGCTAAGTTCAGAATTTGTCGTAGCAATTTGCGATAGTATTGATAAGGCAATATCTTCTGTCACAGGCTCGTTTAGAAGCTGACTACGTAGAATAAGGGTATTGAGTGAGCTTTCTAATAAGCGTATGTCGCCCTCAAGTCTGTCCGCAAAAAGGCTTGCCACATTTTCAGGCAAAACAAAATTTCTTAATTGCGCTTTTTGCATAAGCATTGCTTTTTTAGTAACAAAATCAGGATATTGAATACTAGCAACAAAGCCAGAACGGAAGCGTGAAGAAAGTTGTGCGTCAAGTCCTTGCATATCATTTAGCCCAAGCGAAGAAGTGAAGACTACTTTTTTGCCATTATCTTGCAAATGCTTGATAATAGCACAGAGTTCTTCTTGAGTCTTCTCCATTTTTTGCATAATATGCACGTCTTCAATCACAAGCAAGTCAAGCTCACGGAAGCGTCTTTTAAAATCAGAAACATTTTTATGATAGCAAGCTTGGCTAAATTGATTGAAAAATTCTTCAGCAGTCAAGTAAGCAGCATTTGCCTTATTTCTTGAATTTGTTTGAATACTTTTTTCTTGCAATTCTTTAGCAATAGCTTGAGTGAGGTGCGTTTTGCCAAGCCCTGGAGCAGAAGACAAGAAAAGCATTTCAGTTGGAGAATTATCTTTAGTGATTTCCTTTGCTGCAGCTAATGCAAGCTGATTTGAGGGGCCAACCACAAAAGTATTAAAAGAATGTTTCAAATTCTGTATGCGTTTTTCTTGTTCAGAAACAACAACTTGCGCAACTTTACGTGGCAAAGCATATTCAGGATCAAAAATGGATTTCTTCTGGAAAATTTCTGTTTCTGATGCAATAATAGCTGGAGCTGTTGGCAATTCTTGCACTGCTTGCTCTATGTTCAACCTTTCTTGCTTCTCTTTAGAAAATGTAAATTTGATTTCAGGCTGAGTTCCAAGCACACGACTAGAAACCCTAAGTATATTCTCTAGGTATTTCTTTTGTATCCAGTTAGATGCATATTCACTCCTTGCGGTAAGTGTAAGTGTGACCTCTGTAGTCGAGCTATAGAGCACAGCCCCATCAAGTGGAGCAATCCAAACATTAAACACATTTGAATCTAAATCATCCTGTAACTGTAATCGTATGTCTAACCAATCCTTCATCATGCAATTATCTTTACACGAAATAGCTCTTCTTTTTCAAGTTGAGAAAACAAAGAAGTATAGGAAGAAGAAGGCTTTTCTTCCCCAAGATGTAACAATTATATAACATGTTGTTTTATATTATTTTTTGCTCTGTAGGGCTTTTAATCCTAATCGTCATATTCTTCTCTAATATAGAGAGAATAATGCTTGTCAATTCTTTTTTTTAAAAAGATAGTTACAATTTACTACACAGTGCAATTTCAATTTTTCTCAATAAAACTCAATTAAACTCAAAAAAACTCAAAATTAGCTTGACCACTATACTTTAGATGAAATATTTTTTTAATATTTTTTTAAATGTGGAATAATGCTGACTTAAGAATTTAGTCAATTATAACATATATTTATTCGTCATTTATGACACTAACACTCACTATGTAACGCATAATCATTGTTACAAAGAATGAAATTTGTTAAATTATAGCTTATAGAGCCATTTATATTAAAAGTGTATCTTTTTTACAACAAATCATCTGCAAAAAGTCTAGAAAAAAATAGAGAAAAAAGTCTAGATTTAGTGCATTTGAGAATTTTTTTATTTT
>CAYJDN010000026.1:2394-13308 GCA_964368925.1 uncultured Desulfovibrionaceae bacterium
TTTATTTTATCACTTTCTAATGATGTAAAAAAATAAGCCAATTTCGATTCCAATTACATTATTTAGATAAAAATCAAGCAATAATTTACCAAAAGCAATAAAAATAGTAAAAATGTGTGAGGCAATGGCAAAAATATTTTATTGACCTTGTTCGTAAAGATGATTAAACTCAAAAAAGAAAGTCCTCTACAAAATAACATTCCAAAATAACCATTCAACCCCTATAGTACTATGAAAAATACTCAAAATAGCCTCTTTGACTTTATACAAAATGAGCAAGAAAACAAGAAAGCAACAAATACTACTATTCCAATCGAAGCAAAGGAAGATAATCTTGCGCCAAGTAGCGAAAATGCCGAATTGAGTACAAAAAGTTCTGATTTAGTTAAAGAAAAAATTGAACTAAGCAAAGAAGCTATTGAAAAATATAAATATAATGTAGCAGAACTCGCAAAACATAATCATTTATATCACACACTTGATAATCCTGAAATTTCAGATGAAGAATATGATCTACTATTTAAGGAAGTAAAAAACTTCGAAGAACAACATCCAAGTGTAATAATTTCAAGTTCTTCTACTACAAAAGTTGGCGGCGAAGTATTAGATTCTCTTGAGAAAAAAGCGCATAACCAACGCATGTATGGTCTTGATAACGTATTTGATATTGAAGAATTTCAAGCTTTTGTGCAAAGAATTAAAAATGCAGAACCAAAGGCTAACATCAGCTTCTTTGCAGATGTGAAATTAGACGGCATAGCCTGCGAGCTTGTGTATGAAAAAGGAAAACTAGTAACGGCTCTCACTCGTGGTGATGGCATTATAGGCGAAGATATTACAGAAGCGGCAAAGCGGATAGCAAATATACCACAAGAATTGACATCTAGGCCTGTGCCTGATCTTTTAGAAGTACGTGGGGAAGTGCTTTTTTGTAAAGAAGATTTTGAAAAAATGAATGAGCGTTTATATAAAAATAATTTACCCGTCTTTAAAAATGCTCGTAATGCAGCAGCGGGTACATTAAGACAATTAGATATGTCAAAAATTGAAAACCGTCCCTTAAGATTTTTAGCTTATTCCACAACATATAATAATATACATGAGAATATTTCGTGGAAAACACAATCACAAAGCATGAATAATCTTAGGATATTAGGTTTTCATACGCCATCAGTATCAAAAATTTGTAATACAGCCGAAGAGGCTTATGAATTTTATAAAAAAATCGACAGCGATAGAGATTTATTACCTTATGAAATAGATGGTCTTGTTTTTAAAATCAATGATTTCGATCTACAAGAAGCACTAGGCCATACGGCAAGAGCGCCACGATTTGCCTTTGCGTGGAAGTTTGCCTCAAGAAAGATGTATACAAAACTCCTTGGAATAAATATACAAATTGGCAGAACGGGCGTACTTACACCAGTTGCAGAGCTTGCGCCAGTGCATATTGGGGGCGTTACTGTTTCTTCTGCTACTTTGCATAATGAAGATGAAATTCGTAAACTTGACTTATATATTAATGATACTGTTCTTGTTGAGCGTGCTGGCGATGTTATTCCAAAAATTGTTGCTGTGGACAAAAGCAAAAGAGATGACACGGCAATTCCTTATATATTTCCGCACACTTGCCCTTATTGCAATTCCGACGCCTTTAGAGAAGAAGGTGATGCCGCTTGGTATTGCTTGAACCTCTCTTGCCCTCAAATTCGTTTACGTTCTATACAGCATTTTGTTGGTAAAAGCGGTTTAGACATGGACGGTATAGGCCCAAAATGGATAGAAAAACTTATTGAAAAAGACGATGTGCGTACTTTTGCAGATTTATTTAGGCTCTCAAGGGAAAGATTACTTAGTTACGAGGGTGTAAAAGCAAAAAGTGCAGATAATTTCCTCAATAGCCTAGAGGAAGTAAAAACGAAGGCAAGTTTACCTAAATTTATCACAGCGCTTGGCATTCGTCATATTGGTGAGCAAACAGCAATTACCCTTGCTAAGCACTTCAAAAATATTGATAATCTTATCAAAATTGCTTCCACAAATCCTGAACAATTACAAAATTTACAAGATATTGGCCAAGAAGCAAGCTCTACTCTACACGCTTTTTTCTCTAATGAAGAGAACATAGCGCTTATCAAAGAATTACAAGAGCTTGGAATAAATCCTATCCATGATGAATTTGCAAGTGCAAATTTGAAAAGCGATAGCTTGGCACAAAAGAAAATACTTTTTACAGGCACGCTTTCTCGTCCTCGTTCCTATTATGAAAAGCTTGTACTTGAGCATGGCGGCGAAAATGCACAAAGTGTATCAAAGAATTTGGATATCTTAGTTGTTGGAGAAAACGCAGGATCTAAGCTCGACAAGGCTCAAAAACTTGGCAAAGAAATTTTAGATGAAGAAAAATTCTTAACGCTAATAGGTGAAAAATAAAGCAAAAAATAATTTCTTCGCAAAAAAGTGTTTCCAAAGTAAAAAAAATTGTGTATATTTTAATTAGGCTGTGTTTCTAAGATTAAGAGCTTTTGTTTTTTGGATATAGAGCCAAAAGGCAAAGGAAGTGATTAGAAACCTAGCTTAAATAAATCAAGGAATAACATAGTGCTTCATATATAATGAAGCTTGCCTCAATTTTCGCATTTACTTTTAACGATTTTTTGAAGGGAGAATTTATGTCAAATACTTGGGAAATGCAAAGAACCTTTGCCTTAGTGGGTACTGGTGGGTCTGGTAAAACCTCCGTAGCCGAAATGCTTCTTTACCAAACAAAAAACATTGATAGGCTAGGCGCCATTGAAGCTGGCACAACAAGCTTAGACTATGAACCAGAAGAAATTAAAAGACGTGCCTCAACACAAGTTGGTTTTGCTACATGGTTATTCAATAAAAACAGGCATTTCCTAGTTGACATTCCCGGCGATGATAATTTCAGTGGTGACATTAATTATTTATTACAAGCTGTTGATTCTGTTGTTCTTACTATAGACGCAGTTGACGGCGTTCGTCCGCTCACAAAGAAAATTTGGCAAAGCGTGCGAGATCAAGAATTACCTGCTATTGCTTTTATCAATAAAATGGATAGAGAAAGAGCGGATTTTGACAATGCTATCAATGGCCTTAGTACTTCTTTACAAGCAAGTCCAGTTGTGCTTTTTTCACCCATTGTGCAAGATGAAAAACTTCTTGGTTATATAGATATTTTTGGTGAAAAAGCTTTCTTTTATGATGGCGATGTTGATGTAAAAGAGGGCGCAATTCCTGATGATTTAGTAGAAGAAATGGCACTTATGCGTGACACTTCTATTGAAAATATTGCTGAAAGTGACGAAGAATTATTAGAAAAATATTTAGAAGAAGGCACTTTAAGCGCTCAAGAAATTGAACAAGGTTTAAGAATTGGCGTACTTAGCGGCGATTTATTACCTGTAGTTATGGGTTCTGCGCTTGAAAACAGAGGTGGTACTCGTCTTTTAGAAGCTATTGAAAAATATCTTCCTTCCCCTAAAGACAGAGCGCCATATCTTAGCGAAGAAGCTGATGAACGCATAGCTTCCGACGATCAACCAGCGGCAGCTTTTGTTTTCAAAACGATAGCTGATCCATTTGCTGGCCAATTAAGCATGATACGTGTTCTTTCTGGCACAGTTTCAAGCGATTCAACGCTGAAAAATTGTAATACAGAAGAAAATGAAAGATTGAGTTCTCTTTCTTATCTTGTTGGCAAAAATCAAACTCCATGCAAGGAAACCCTCTACCCTGGCGCAATTGTCGCTGTTTCAAAGCTCAAAAACACTCGCACTGGCGACACTTTAGCTGACGAAAAAGAACTTTTTGCACTTGCAAAACCTGATTTACCTGCTTCAATGATCACTTATTCACTTGCGGCACAAAATAAAGGTGAAGAAGATAAAGTATTTGCGGCAGTTCAAAAAGTGCTTGAGGAAGATATCACACTCAAACTGGATAGAGATGAAGAAACAGGCGATGTGCTTCTTTCAGGTATGGGACAATTGCATATAGAACTTTCAGTTGAAAAAGCAAAAAGACGCTACAAAACTGAAATTGTTCTAAAAACTCCAAAAATTCCTTATCGTGAAACTATTCGTGGCAATGCGAAAGTTCAAGGTAGACATAAGAAACAATCTGGCGGCCGTGGGCA
The DNA here is from genome assembly GCA_964368925.1 of uncultured Desulfovibrionaceae bacterium. Classification (GTDB taxonomy): domain Bacteria; phylum Desulfobacterota; class Desulfovibrionia; order Desulfovibrionales; family Desulfovibrionaceae; genus CAYJAZ01. Next base: position 6,554 of record CAYJDN010000026.1, read on the forward strand.
GTTTGGTGATTGCCATATTGAAATTTCTGCGCTTCCACGTGGCACTGGTTATGAATTTGAAGATAATATTGTAGGCGGCGCAATTCCACGCACCTATATTCCAGCTATTGACAAGGGCATTCAAGAATCTGCTCTACGTGGCTACATTGCTGGCTATCCTGTAGTTGACTTCAAAATTCGCCTTTATGATGGATCTTACCATGATGTTGATTCTTCAGAAATGGCATTTAAATTAGCTGGTTCACAAGCTTTCAAAAAAGCAATGGAAGAAGTAAAAGTTATTTTATTAGAGCCTGTTGCGCTTGCAACTATTTCTGTACCTGATGAATATATGGGCGATGTCATAGGCGACATTTCTTCAAGACGTGGTAAAATTCTTGGTTCTGATTCCGTCACTGGCATCACAGAAATTCAAGCGCATGTGCCTATGTCTGAAATTTTAAGATACGCACCAGATCTTCGCTCTATGACTGGCGGTCAAGGCCTCTTCACCATGGTTTTTGACCACTATCAAGAAGCGCCACAGCCAATTGCCGACAAAGTAATAGCTGACTATGAGCAAAACAAAGGCGAAGACAAAGAATAATAAAACTGAATAGTTATAAAATATTAGGAGCAATTATTATGCTGAATCCAAAACAAAGCACCATATATAGTGGTGGTGCTGCTGGAACAGAACAATTTTTCGGCGCACAAGCCGAAGTTTGGGGCATTGAAGAAGTAAACTTCACTTTTGAAGGGCATCTTAGCGAAAGAAATCGTGGTCTACGTTTTCTTACAAATGAAGAACTCACATTAAAAGACGTGAGCATGACTTATGTTTCTAAATTAATGGGGCGTGAATATACACGTGCGCCTATGTTTAGAAAAGTTTTACAATCTATTTGTTGGCAAGTTTCAAGCGGTCAAGAAGTAGTTGTTATTGGCACAATTCAAGACGATAATACCGTAAAAGGTGGTACAGGTTGGGGCGCAGAATTTGCAAAAATCTGTAATAAACCTCTACTTGTTTTTGATCAAGACAAAGACGCTTGGTTTAGATGGAGTCAAGATGCGTGGAATGAAGTAAAAGATCCTGTCATTTCAAATCCTTCATTCACAGCTACTGGCACTCGCTTTTTAAATTCTAATGGCAAAAAAGCGATTATTGATCTTTTCACTAGGTCCTTTAATCAATAAGAAATATGCTAGAAGAAAATAAGCACAATAGAATACGCCTCACTTGCCCCATAAAGGCAAGTGAGGATTTAGCTTTTGTAAAGCAAACTAAAGTTATAGCCTTAAATCATAAAGGCTCTACTCTTTTGCTTGGTGGAAATAATCCTATACGTGTGCAAAGTATGACAAATACGAAAACGCACGACATTCAATCTACCCTAGAGCAAATTGATGCGCTTGCAAAAGAAGGCTGTGAAATTGTTCGCCTTGCAGTGCCAAATGAAGAAGCGGCAAAGGCGCTCAAAGAAATTAATGAAGCTTCTCCACTGCCATTAATTGCCGACATTCACTTCGACTATAGGCTTGCTATTATGGCTTTAGAAGCAGGATTGAGCGGATTAAGAATAAATCCTGGAAATATTGGCGATGATAAGCATATAGATATTTTAGCCGATGCTGCAAATGCGCACAATGCCGTTATTCGTGTAGGCGTGAATAGTGGTTCAGTTGAAAAAAATATTTTGAAGAAATACGGCGCTCCGACTCCTCAAGCTCTTGTTGAAAGTGCGCTTTATCACGTGAGCCTTTTAGAAAAAAGAAATTTTACAAATATAAAAATTTCACTAAAATCAAGTTCTGTAAGTGAGTGCATAAAGGGCTATAGTCTTATTTCAAATTGCACAGATTATCCTTTGCATATTGGCATAACTGAGGCAGGAACGCTTACACGAGGCACAATCTATTCCGCTGTAGGTCTTGGCACTATGCTTTCTATGGGAATAGGCGACACTTTGCGAGTTTCTTTGACGGCAAATCCAGTTGAAGAAGTTGGAGTTGCTTATGAAATTTTAAAGGCTTTGAACTTACGCCAAAAGGGTGCAGAAATAATTTCATGCCCCACTTGCGGTCGCACGGAAATCGACTTGATATCGCTTGCAAAAAAAGTAGAAATCTTATATAAAAATTGTCCTGTTCCACTAAAGATAGCTGTTATGGGCTGTGTTGTGAATGGACCAGGCGAAGCCAAAGAAGCGGACATCGGCATTGCTGGTGGCCGTAATAAAGGCATTATCTTCAAAAAAGGTGAAATGATACATAGCGTAAAAGAAAGCGAAATGTTTGAACTTTTCACAAAAGAAGTTGATGCTCTCATAGCTGAAAAATTACAAAATAATAAGGATTAAGTATGCGTTTTAGCCGTTATTACATACCTACATTGAAAGAAGCCCCCTCCGATGCAGAAATCGTGAGTCACAAACTTTTGCTACGTGCTGGAATGATACGTAAAGTTTCTTCTGGTATTTATTCTTGGCTTCCGCTAGGACTACGCACACTTGATAAAGCAATACAAATTGTAAGACAAGAAATGAATAATGCAAATGCGCTTGAAGTGCTTATGCCTATGGTGCAACCTGCTGATTTATGGGAAGAATCTGGACGTTGGCAAATCTATGGCAAAGAATTATTGCGCATAAAAGATAGACATGATCGTGATTTTTGCTTAGGGCCAACACATGAAGAAGTTATAACTTCACTTATTCGCCATGAAATTCGCTCCTATAAACAGCTTCCTTATAATTTATATCAAAATCAAACAAAATTTAGAGATGAAATTCGCCCACGCTTTGGCCTTATGAGAGGGCGTGAATTTCTTATGAAAGACGCCTATTCTTTTGACAAAGATGATAAAAATGCTGACATTTCTTATAGCGAAATGCGAGCAGCTTATAATGCTGTTTTCCAAAATATGTCTTTAGATTATCGTATGGTTGAAGCAGATTCTGGCTCTATTGGCGGTTCTTTTTCCCATGAATTTATGGTACTTGCGCAAACTGGCGAAGACACTATTGCTTCATGTACCGCTTTTCCAGATTGCCCTTGGGCTTCAAACACAGAAAGAGCAAAAGTGGTCTTTCTTGGCGAAGAAACTAAGGAAACTTGCGAAAATTATTCTAAAGTTGACACTCCAAATGCGCATACAATTGAAGAAGTTTGCGCCTTTATGCAAGTAGAACCTACAAAACTCATCAAAACTCTTCTCCTTATCGCTGATGAAAAGCCTCTTGCAGTGCTTGTTCGTGGCGATAGAGAAATGAATATTGTAAAAATTAAAAATCTTTTGAATGCTGATGAAATTCGTATGGCTTTTGCTGAGGAAGTACAAGAACTTACAAAGGCAAAAGTTGGTTTTGCTGGTCCAATAGGTTTAAATATTCCAATTTATGCCGACAATGAACTTATGCAAAATACAGCCTATATAGCTGGTGCAAACAAGAGCGACACACACTATAAAAATGTAGATTTAAAAAGAGATTGTCAAAACATTAAATACGCTGATTTGCGCCTTATTACAGAAGATGATCTTTGCCCTGTTTGTGGCGCTCGCATTCGTATGGAACGTGGTATTGAAGTTGGGCACATTTTCAAACTTGGTACAAAATATAGCGAAAAATTGAATGCTAAATATATTGATGAATCTGGAAAAGAACAATATATGATAATGGGTTGCTATGGCATTGGTGTTTCTCGTGTTGTTGCGGCTTGCATTGAACAAAATCACGATGAGGGCGGCATTGTTTTCCCTCCCCCTCTTGCCCCATTCAACATTGCTTTATTGAATTTAGATGTGAAGAACGAAGAATGTATAGCCAAAGCAGAAGCGCTCTATAAAGAGCTAAAGGCAAAGGGCTATGATGTTCTTTATGACGACAGAGAAGAAAGAGCTGGTATAAAATTCAAAGATGCTGATTTAATTGGTATTCCTGTTCAAATTATCATTGGTTCTAAAAACCTTGCTCAAGGGCAAATTGAAGTTAAAAATAGAAAAACTAATGTAAAAGAACAAATTCTTGCTGATAATTTTATGGATAATTTCATTTCCTATTATGAAAAGGTATTAGCAAGCTGGCAATAATTTATGCAAGAAGCACGTGTCCATTCTGTTTCTGAAATAACACAAGTTATCAAAAGAACATTAGAAACAACTTTTCCTTACCTCACAGTAAAAGGCGAAGTGACTAATCTCACACGTGCAAGTTCTGGGCACATTTACTTTTCTCTAAAAGACGAAAACGCCTTATTGCCTTGTATTTGGTACAGGCAAAATCAAAAAAATATCACTTTTGATCCGAATACTGGCGAAGTTTTTGATGTTCCGCTCCCCTCCTTGGCGCATAAGATTGAGCAAGGCATGGAAATGATTTTTTCTGGCTCTTTATCTGTCTATGCCCAAAGGGGAGTTTATCAATTTATTGTAGAGCAAGCGCAGGAAGTGGGTAAAGGAAATTTACACAAGGCCTTCGAAGCGCTAAAACACAAGCTTTATAACTTGGGTTGGTTCAACCAAGAGCATAAAAAAGCCTTGCCAATCAATCCAACAAAAGTTGCAGTGCTCACTTCTCCCAAAGGGGCTGTAGTACACGATTTTTGTCGTATTGCGAATGATCATGGACTCTCTTCACAAATACGCATCTATCCAGTTGCCGTGCAAGGCGACGAGGCAGCTCCCACCATCGCTAGAACCATAAATTATGTGAATAAAGAAGATTGGGCAGAAGTAATAGTGCTTATTCGCGGCGGTGGCTCGCTTGAAGATCTTTGGGCTTTTAATGAAGAAATGGTGGCTAAAGCGATTTTTGAATCAAATGTACCAATAATTACAGGCATTGGGCATCAAGTTGATATGAGCATAGCCGATTTTGTGGCAGATTTTTCAGCCGCTACGCCCTCGCATATTGTTCCTCAGCTCTGGCAAGAAAAACAAGAATATGCCCAGCAAATAGATGAATTAGAAGCTTCACTCAAATATTGGATTTATCAATATTTAGAAAAAAAAGAAACAAAAGTTCAAACACTTGCAAAGAATTTAAAATTACTTTCTCCGCAATATAGTTTGCAAATGAAAAGTGAACTTTTAGAAAAAACAATGAAGCAATTTCATGCAAGCACAAGATTTTTTACTAAAAAAGAAGAAATCTTTACACAAAATTTACAAAAATTTCTCCCTCTTTATTCGCAATTATTAGAAAATAAAAAAGAAAAAATTGAAAATTTAAATCTCTTGCTAGAAGCGCATAATCCATATAAACCTTTAGAAAAAGGCTATGCACTTGTTGCTCATCAGGAAAATACGCTCGAAAATACACTTATTGATTCTATCAATGCTATCAATGAGAATCAAAGAATACAATTAACATTTAAAGACGGTAATGTCGCTTTAAATGCACAAAATATTGAAAAATTTCAGGAATAAATATGATTAAAATTTCAAAAAAAATGAATCCTTACCTTCTTGCATTCCTCCTATGCTTTATTTCGCTTCATGCCTATGCAAAACCAAGCATAGAAGTGCCAGCAAGTGTGAGTCAAGGGCGTGCTTTTGTTCTCAATTATAAAGATAGCGAAGGCACTTTAGCAAAGCAAATCAATACTGTTTTTGTTCAATGGCAAGAAAAAACTATCCCACTTTTTATTGAAAGCGCAAAAAATGGAAATGGTGTTGAGGGCGCAATATTACTAGCAATGCCGATAGACACAAAAAACAATCAAAAAGTAAAAGTTGTTTTACAAGATGAAAATGGACAAGAAATAGCACAAACTTCTGCAATGATTGCTCCTGTAGCAGTAAAATGGTCGCAATCTACACTTTCAGTTGATCCAAAATTTGTTGTGCCACCAAAAGAATACTGGCCGCAAATTGAAAAAGATAAACAAACAATTAACGCATTAAAAAATATCTATTCCCCTTATAATGCCCTAGATTTACCGCTTGTACGTGCAGTTCCTGGCACTATTTCTTCAGGATTTGGCACACATAGAAGGTTCAATAATGAATTAAAATCTATACATACAGGCACAGATTATCGTGGCGCAATAGGAACTCCAATAAAGGCTGTTTCTGACGGCTTAGTTGTGCTTGCAGAACCGCAATATTATTATGGAAATAATGTAATTATTGATCACGGGCAAGGTGTCTATTCACTCTATTCTCACCTTTCCGCTTTCAAAACAGAAGCAGGAAAAGTAGTAAAAGCAGGTGAAATTATTGGCGAAGTTGGAATGACTGGACGTGTAACAGGCCCGCACTTACACTTGGGTTTAATCGTTCAAGGCGTGAATGTTGACATCACACCTTTAGACAAAGAAATTTTAGAAGTAATCGGCGGTCCAACCCTGCCACAGCCACGTCAATAAGGAAAAAACTATGCCAGCAAAGAAACAAGAAGAACAAATTCCATTCGAAGCAAGACTCAACCGTTTGCAAGAAATTATTGATAGCCTTGAAAAAGGAAATATACCACTTGAAGAGGGTTTAAAGCTCTATAAAGAGGGCGTCATTAATGCAAAGGCTTGTCAAGAACAAATAGAAAAAGCAAAACACGAAATTAAAATCTTAGAAAATACCGAACTCAAAGATTTTATTGTTAATATGTAAAGATTTTATTGTAAAATGTAAGGAAAAACCATGCCAAAAGAAAGAATGAATCAGCAAAGAGAAATTATTGAAAATTCTCTCAAAGCACTTTATCCATCAGATAACTCACTCCTCGCAAGGACAGATTTTATAACTGCCCTCAATTACACCCTTTTAGCTGGTG
>CAYJDN010000027.1:0-13217 GCA_964368925.1 uncultured Desulfovibrionaceae bacterium
CTAGGGTGTGTTTCTAAATTAATTCCTTTGCTTTTTTGTGATATAGCCAAAAAAAATTCTCGTGAACTAAACTTAACTCTATTACTAAGTTCTATTTCTGTCGAAATTAAGCTTCGTTAAAAGTTCTTATCTTTCAGTCATTTATGTTTAGATAAACTCCTTCAAGAAAAAACTTTGTTCCTTGCCAAAATAATGCTTTGTATTATTTTGTAACAATGCTTACTTAGCTTAGTAATACTATTTTTCTTGACCTTATGGGGTAAATTTCTTATATTCTCACACATATTGCTTCTAACAATTGAGTAATAAAGGAAATTTTATGAAAAGCATGTCTATCAATTCATATGAAAGATGCGAAGAAATTCTTATAAATTCACAATCAGCATTGTGGCGCCTAGAGCTTGAAAATGAGAAAGCGCCTCGCCTTTACGTTGATAAAGCCTTTATTACCCTTTTTGAATTTGAAGAAAATTTATCGCCAGAAGAACTTTATGTTCATTGGCATAGCAAAATTTCCGTTGAATATCATAAACTTATAGATAGTGCCACAGCACAAATTTTATCAGGCGTTCCATCTGAAATTCTCTTTGTTTGGAAAGATAAAGATGGAAAAGATAGATACGCACAATGCGGCGGTTCGGTTGTAAAAGATTTCCCCAATGGGCATGCAATCGAAGGCTATCAAAATGACGTCACCGACACAAGACTATCTAAAATTCAGCAACTTAACTTCCCTAATCTGCCACATATTTTAAAAGAAAATTACTATTCTATCTATTCTTTCGACTTTATTACAGGTAATTTCCAACTAGAACAAAGTACCGATTCATTCTTACAGGCAACAAAAACTAATGTCCCTGCGCACTACTCTATAATGTTTAGCTATTTTGTAAATCATCTTATAGCGCCTGAATCAGTTGAAGCATTTAAAGAGTTTTTTGACGTGCCAAGCTTAAAAGAATATTTTAAAACTAATTCAGAAAAAACTTTAGTTATTTCAAAGCTTGTAGACAATGTGTATAGAAATACTGAAATGAAATTTTATGCCATTGAATACGATGGCGAAGACGTTACTCGCTCCTTACTTGTTGTAAAAGATGTAGATGACATTGTAATTAAAGAGCGTATGAATCAGCATTTATTAGAAGAAACAATCAGCAGGCTTGAGCAGGCGCAAAAAACGCTTTCACATGTGATTTATGATAAGATGACAGGCTTGTATTCTAAAGAATATTTTTACGAAAAAGTTGGGGATTTACTCAAAAAAGAAAAGGACAAAGAATTTCTTTTCCTTGTCATAGACATTGAAGATTTCAAATCTTACAATTCTATAGCTGGTGTGCCTATGGGCGACAAGCTAATAAGACATATCGCTTCCTTTATTAGTAAGGAATTCAAAGAAATACCTCATAGTATATGCACAAGAACTGTTGGCGCTTGTTATGCTGTTGTGTGTGAAAACAATCTTGAAAAAATTAAAGCCTTTCAAGATAAACTTATGGCAAATATTGCTGAATATTCAACTGATATTTCAATCAATTTTGTCTTTGGCGAATACCTCATCAAAGATAAATATGAAGATATTCCACTCATACACGACAAAGCGATTCTAGCGGCTAATTCATGTAAGGGTATTTATGGCATACATTGCGGTCAATACACAAATGAAATGGAAGAAAGAGTTAATTTAAACCGCTTGTTATCTCAAGATATGCAAAAGGGTTTACTTAGGAAAGAATTTGAAATCTACTTCCAACCCAAATATAATGTTAAAACATTAGAAATTTGCGGCGCCGAAGCTCTTGTGCGTTGGAACCATAAACATGAAAAATTGCTTAGTCCTGCTGTGTTTATTCCACTATTTGAGCAAAATGGCTTCATACGTAGCCTCGACTATTATGTATGGGAAGAAGCGTGTCTATTCATTAAGAATAATACTATTCAAATTCCAATTTCTGTGAATGTTTCAAGGTCAAATATTTATAGCCTAGATTTGCAAGACACCATACTCAAGCTCTTGAAAAAATATGATTTAGCCCCATCTCAATTATGCTTAGAATTTACAGAAAGTGCTTATTATAATGATATTGGCACAATACAAAGCATTCTTGCAAGCTTAAAAGAATCTGGTGTTATTATTTCAATGGACGATTTTGGTAGCGGCTACTCATCATTAAGCATGCTTAAAAATGTTTCTGTGAACGAACTAAAAATCGATGCTTCCTTTGTTAATTTTGTTCATGGCGATGAAAGATCACTTTTTATTTTAGAAATGATTGTGCAAATGAGCAAGAAACTAGACCTTCACGTAACTGTTGAAGGTGTTGAAACAAAAGAACAACTTGACATAATCACTATGCTCGGTTGCGATACTGTGCAAGGCTATTATTTATCAAAACCAATGCCAAGTAATGACTTTTTAGAGCTTTTGAATAAAAAATAAGTAATAAAAATATATTATTTTGTAACATTCTTTGTAAAGCCCTATTTTACATAAAGTGTGTATTAAACAATTCCTCCCCCTATTCATAAGGAATTTCTTCCATTTTTTTTCGCAAAATCATGTGTCATTTATAATAAAATTGTAATACAATATACATTATTTTACATTTTTACGACTAGCTATTATTTTTTATAACCATTCGAAAAATATAATTATTTTTTGCTTGTGTAAAATTGCACAAAGAAATTTCTTGACATATTACAAGTCATCATGTTATTTTTCAATTATAGAAAGTTATGTGATTTTGATTAACCGTTTACAGTTTAGAGCATTTTTTTTCAATGTGTACATGTTTTTAGGTTTATTGCAGTTTACTTTTAGTTTTATTTTACAGTTTACTTTTTGTTCCATTACAGTTTCATATTAGTTTCATTTTGTATTAGTTTCATGTGATTCATGATAGACTATGCTTAACTTTTAACTTTGGAGAAATTTATGAAGAAAATTACTGCCTTTTTTATCGCTGCATCTTTATTACTTAGCGCAACTGTTGACGCTCAAGCGAAATACGATGGTCCTAAACTTAAATTCCGTGTAGCTCACACGGCCCCTCCAGGAAACCATATCACTTTTGCATTCGACAAATACAAAGAATTAGTTGAAGAAAAAAGTGGTGGTAGAATTAAAGTTCAAGTATTTCCAAATGCTATCTTAGGTAGTGACCGTGTTCTTATGGAAAATGCACAGCGTGGTTCTGTTGAAATGGCTGTTGCATCAACACCAAACATGGCTAACTTTTCACCAGTTTATCAAGTTTTCGATCTGCCATACATAACTTCCTATGAAAATCGTGAAAAATTCTATAAAGCAATTGATGCTGGCCCATTACACGAATATTTCGATAAAGTTGGCCGTTCAATTGGTCTAGAACCAATTATGTGGGCCGAATATGGCTACAGAAATTTCTGTACTGTAAGAGAAGCAAGAGATGCTGATGACTTAGCTGGCATTAAAGTTCGTACAACTGATTCACAAGTAGAAGTTGAAGTTGCTAAAGCATTAAAGATGAACCCAACTCCAGTTGCATGGGGCGAAGTATATACCGCACTACAACAACGTACTGTTGACGCTGGTGGTAACACTTACCCGCATATGTTTGGTGCAAAACACAATGAAGTATTAAAATATTGTATGGATTCTGCACACAACTATTCAATGCAACTTATGATGGCGAACAAAAAATGGTGGGATAAATTAGAACCTGAAACACAAGAACTTCTTTTAGAAGCGGCTCAAGAAGCTGTTGATTATCAACGTGAAGTTCTCTATCCTCAAAATGAAAAAGACGCCCTTCAAGGATTTAAAGATTCTGGCGTTGTTATGATCGAACTTACAGACGCTCAAAAAGCTGAATTTGAAAAAATCACTGCTCCTGTTTGGGATAAATTTGAAAACCAAATACCACAAGAAGCAATCGACTTAGTTGAAGCAACACAAAAATAAGTACATCTGTGCACATCACATAGAAAGTATGTGGTGTGCACACTTGCCTCAATGTTTTATAATCTATTATTTATTTTATGAGGTGTATTCATGACTGAGCCACGCAATAAAGCTTTGCAAATATTTGATAATATAGAAAAACCCTTTTTGTTTATTGGTTTATTGGCAATGATATTCATCATCACTTACCAAACAGGTTTTAGATATATTTTATCAACTGTGATGGGTTTTTTAGGCAATGATGGAATTATCAACTTCTTTATCGGTATTGGCTTTGAAAATGCGCAAGCTAGTTTTACAAATCTTAGCAATAAAGTGAGTACTTTTTCAGGTCTAGCGGTTTGGACCGAAGAATCTTCACGTTTCATATTTATCTGGACAACATATTTAGCAATACCAATTGCAATTAAATTAAGAAGCAACATTCGTGTTGATATAGTTTATAATAAACTGCCAGAAAGAGCACAAAAAATAACATGGATTGTTATTGATTTATGTATGCTTTCTCTAACAGTTCTCATAGGTTATTATGGTTTGCAAAACATGTTTATGCAAATGGAATATCCTCAACTCACAGCCGCACTAAGAATTCCCTACTACATTCCTTATGCTATTCTTCCTATCGCTTTTGGATTGATGACCATAAGACTTGTTGTTGATTTAATTGGACAAATTAAATTAGTTGGAGCAAAAGACTCAATTTTTGGTTTAGCTTGTACTTTTGTTCTTTTCTTACCTATCCTTATATATAATGAATGGAATGCAATTATTTTACTTTTTGGTTATTTCATTCTTCTTTTATTCCTTGGTGTTCCTATTGCATTTAGCCTTGGCATTGCCTCGCTTATGACAGTTTTTGGAGCAGGCACGCTACCAATCGACTATGTGGCTGGCGTTGCCTTTACTGCTATTGACAACTTCCCAATTATGGCGATTCCATTCTTTATTGCTGCTGGTGTATTCATGGGCGCAGGCGGACTTTCCTATAGATTGCTTGCCTTAGCTGATGAATTACTTGGTGGACTTACTGGTGGTATGGCGATTGCTAGTATTGCTACTTGTATGTTCTTTGCTGCGATTAGTGGCTCTGGCCCTGCGACAGTGGCGGCTATTGGTGCAATTACAGTACCTGCTATGGTTGAACGTGGATATGACAAAATGTTTGCCGCCGCAGTTGTAGCAGCAGCTGGTGCTATTGGTGTTATGATTCCGCCATCAAATCCATTTGTTGTTTATGGTGTAACGGCGCAAGCTTCTGTTGGTGATTTATTTATTGCTGGTATTGTACCTGGCGTATTTACTGGCCTTGTGCTTATGGCTATTACTTATGTTATTGCTAAAAAGCGTGGTTGGAAAGGCGAGCAAAAAGAAAGAAGTTTTGCTTCTGTAACAAGGGCAATTTGGAATGCGAAATGGGCTATATTAGTTCCTGTAATCGTGCTTGGTGGTATTTATGGAGGCATAATGACGCCAACAGAAGCCGCTGCGATTGCTGCTATTTATGGCTTATTTATTGGTCTTTTCGTCTATAAAGAATTAAACCTAAAATCGCTTTGGGCAAGTACATTACAAAGTGCGAGCATGTCTGCTGTTATCATTATGCTCATGTCAATGGCGACTATATTTGGTAATATTATGACTTTGGAAGCCATTCCAATTCGTATTGCGCAGTCAATTATGGAATTAACAAGCAATCCTATACTTATCCTACTTCTTATCAACGTATTGTTATTATGGGTAGGCACATTTATGGAAGCGCTTGCTGCAATTGTTATCCTTACTCCAATCTTGTTGCCACTTGCAACTGGCTTAGGAATGCACCCAATTCACTTTGGTGTAATTATGGTTGTAAACCTTGCAATCGGCTTCATCACTCCTCCTGTTGGTGTTAACCTCTTCGTAGCAAGCGGTATAGCTGATGCAAAAATTGGCGACATCTCTAAGGCCGCAATTCCATTCCTTGTTGCTATGCTTATCATTCTCTTACTTATTACCTACGTTCCACAAATATCATTATTCTTAGTACTATAATGAATGACTGTTAAGATACTCTTCCACATTCTGGAGGAGTATCTATTTAAGAGGTGTAAATATGGATCTTTGTGATATTTTAGTAAATAAAGCCGCACAATTCGTGCTTGATACAGCCCATAATGACGGACTTGCGCCAATGTCTATAGCTGTATACGACAGAAATGGCCTCCCCACTTATTTTATGCGCATGCAAAATGCCGTAAAGCTTGGAATCCCACTTGCTTATGAAAAAGCAAAGACTTCTGCACTTATGGGAGTCACCACAAGACAAATGCACGATAGATTAAAAAATGAAAACCTCACACTCGCTGATTTTTGTGGCTCTGCAACAACAACTTTAGTAGGTGGAGTTCCCATAGTTTATGATGATAAAGTGCTTGGTGGAGTTGGTGTAAGCGGCAGAAAACCAGTCGATGATGAAAAACTTTCTTTGTTATTTTGTGAAAAATTTGCTGAATATATGAAAGAAAGAGAAGAAACAAAATAATAATTTTTATGCGAAAAAATATATTTGCATGAAAACACAATCAATTTTCATGCAAATAATTATTTAAGGAGCATTAAAAAGGAGTATTAGAATGGTAGAAATAAACTATCCTGCACCAGAATTTGAATTACCCTCGTTCGCAAATAATGAATTTGGTAAAACTTCACTAGAATCATTGCGCAATAAATGGGTATATCTTTGCTTTTACCCTGGTGATTTTACCTTTGTTTGAGCAAGTGAAATTGCTACAGTTGTAGCAAAATACGAAGAATTTAAAGCTTTAAATGTTGAAGTGTTGACAATTAGTCCAGATAGCGTTTTTGTCCATAAAATGTGGGCTGATAAAGAAATAATTGAATTGTCGAAAAGCGATAAAATTCCATTTCCTATGCTTGCAGATATAAATGCAGAACTAGCAAAGCTCTACACAAGCTATGACAAAAACAAAAAAGTCATTCTTCGTGGTTCTTTTATTATTGATCCAGATGGAATTTTACAAGCAATGGAAGTGACAACTACGAAAGTTGGTAGAGATTTTGATGAAATATTACGCAAAATCAAAGCTATGCAAATGTTTCAAGAAACAGGGCACACAGCCCCTTGTGCATGGAAACCAGGGCAAAAAGGGATTGCTGGAAGTATTGAACTTATTGGAAATATGAAAGAGGCATGGACTTTATAATTTGCTTTTGCCTAGAATATGTTTCTAAATTAATTCTTTTGCTTTTTGGTGATAGAGTAAAAATTTCTTCTAAATGCTAAAATTAGCTATGTCAAAGAGGACTATTTTTTCCGACATGAGGCTTCGCCAAGAGTTTTCTTTTTCGGTCATTTATGTTTAGATAAACTTCCCTCAAGAGAAAAACTGTGTTCCTTGCCAAAAAGCAAAAGCATTTAATTTAGAAACACAGCCTAATTAAAAAGCAATTCTGCTAATAAAAAAGCGTCTTTACCTGTCATTTTTAAGCCTTTATGGCAGTAATGACAATAGGATATAACTTTTTCTGTTGTTATTTTTTCACCATGCGTGATCATAGCATCTTGCTTTTCTTCTTCAGAATGTGGCTCAAATTTGCCTTGAGCGTTTTGAACATATCTAATCGGCGCTTTTATTAAATTTCTTTTTGGTGTTGGTTGCAGTGTTGAAATTCCGCAAAATTGTGTTTTTTCATGATTTTCTTCAAGTTCGACTATGTCAATATTCATTCTTTTCAATACTTCACGCACAGCGTCTTGCTCAGCCCTATTATCATAAGAACGCCAACAATCTTGAATAGTTACTTTCTCATTCTTGAAATCTTTATATATAAAATTTTCATCTTTTAAAATCAATTCCCACAAAGACATTCTTTGTATATCTTGCTGATTTTCTTCAAAAATTGCACTGCAATTATGACAAGCATACACCATTATGTCATCAGCTTCAAAGGGCTTGTAATGTGGAATACCTTTCCAACCCTCTTTTATATCTTCCTTCATCAAATCTTCAAACTCTGTAACTTTATATTTCTCAACGCAACATCTTATTATATCAGCGTTAAGAGCTTCACGTACATAATTTTGCACTTTAAGACTTAACTCTGGATGTTCTCTTGTAAATACACAAGCTGCAATATAAATGAGTTTGTTTGCCATATTAATTCTCCATACAATAATTCGCACTTTGGAAATATAAGAGTGATATTTTACCGAGCATACTCTTATTCATTTGTCTTTGCAAGCCTTGAGAGAAATGCGCTTGCAACAGTCTATATCTATTATATATATTTGCCTATTATGATTTACACAATAGCAATAATTTGTTTGGCAGTCGAAACAATTTGTATAAAAATTATTAAGCCCACATTTTGCAAATTCCATACAAAAAAACCACAGATAACTACTCAATTTTATAGATTTTTTTTGAGTCAAGCCTCAAACATTCTCTCATTTGACTAGAATTTATAAAATGATTATATAATTTAACGACAAGGGAAATCAAATTATTTAATAATAGAAAAAATAGCATTGCATTATCATAAAATACGCAATTATGCTTTATTTGCGCTTATACAATCAGAATTTTTTGTGCCTATTCAATCAAAACCTTTCAACTCAACATAATTTATAGAAAGCTTGTAAATATTCTACAAAACCTAGCTTGGAATAAGTTCCAGTGGTGCTAACCTCTACTACTCTTAAAACACCATAACTTGATGTGAGGAATTGATGAAACTATTTTATAAACTGATTTTACCTTGTTTATTATTTGTCTGTATTGGACTTGGAATTGTTATTTGGCAAAGCTTCACACTAAGCAGTCAAGCCCTTATTTCAGCAAACGAAGAAAAAGTATTGTGCTTCTAAGAAGAGAGTTGTAGACACAAGAAGAACATACAGCTATGCCGAAGTAACTCTTGTTGATGCAAATGGACGTGTATTATTAAGTAGCTCGGACAAAGTAGAAGGCTCTTCCGTTGCCAATAGAGATTTTTTCCAAAAAGCAATCAAAGGCGAAATTACCATTGGTAATCCATTTCTTCACAACAACGGAGATTTAGTTTATTCTGTTGCTGCGCCAATTTACAACTACGACGGCAAACAAGTTATCGGCGTCATTTATATTTTCAACTTTATTGACAAAGAAATTGCTAGTCGCCTCGTGTCTGGTAAATACGGCACTTTTATGGTTGTTGACACAAATGGCACTGCTTTTTTACACAGCGATAAAAGCAAAATGTTGAAATATAATATCAACAATAGCAACATCTTATCCGCCTTAAAAGAAGAAGGTGGTGTTCATCATGGTTCATTTGTGTCAGAAGATGGCAGACAGAAAGTTGCCTATATGACAACAATTGATGAACCTGGTTGGAAAATTATCAATATTTCCGACATTATTGAATTAGAACAATCAAGTATAAATATAAGAAATGAAAGTATCCTAATTGCCCTTGGTGTTGCCCTTGGTATTGCCCTTCTTATGTTTCTTATAATTAGCTATTTTACAAGACAAATTGCGAATGCTTCCATAATTGCGAAAGAAATTTCGCAAGGCAAGCTAGATGGAATTCTTAAAGTAAAATCAAGCGATGAAATCGGTATGCTTTCTCAAGCGCTTATGGCTATTCCTACTGTACTAAAAGGAATTTCAAATGAATATAGTAAATTAGAAACAATTATTGCAACAGGTGAATTTAATGCACGTGCTGACGCCACTATGTATAACTTTGATTTTGCAAAAATTGTAAATGGTACAAATTCTATTTTAGATAAATATTCATCAACTTTAGACAATATTCCTCTACCAATCATTGTTTTTGACAGTAAATTTTCTGTAAAATACACAAACCAAACCACACAGCAAAATTTTGCTGGCGACATGATTGGCAAAGATATACGCTATGCTCTTTCGCTTAGCGAAACAGATAAAAACTTGTTTTCCAACATTTTACATACAAAAAATAAAATTCAAGCAGAAACTCGAATATTCTCTTCTGACATAGAATACACCCTTATTCCTATGCTCACAGCTGACAAGCAAATAGAATCTGTTCTGATGATTATAACAGATGTTACAAAATTCAAAGTTGTGGAAAACACAATTCTTGGCGTTGTTGCTTCAACAAGAGATATAACAAGTCAGATTTCTACTAGTATTCACGATCTCTCTTTACAAGCTGAAAATTCACAAAAAAGCGCAAATGTACAAGAAGAAAAAGTAAGCTTTGCAAGCAATACTATGGAACATGTTGATTTGCTTACAAGAGAAACTGCTCAAAAAGCACAAGAAGCTTCTGAAGTTTCAACCATGACAAAAAAAGAAGCCAATAATGGTACAAATGTTGTTCAAGAAGCAATTAGTAGTATAAGCGAAGTGCAAGAGCAATCTCATAAACTTAGAGATGGTATGTTTAAACTCAATGAAGATACGGTAGCAATAAGTAACGTTATTACAACTATTTCCGATATTGCAGACCAAACAAACCTACTTGCTCTCAATGCCGCCATTGAAGCAGCAAGAGCCGGTGATGCAGGTAGGGGCTTTGCTGTTGTTGCCGATGAAGTTAGAAAACTTGCTGAAAAAACAATGGAATCTACTGAAGAAGTGAAAAAAGCAATTGTAACTATTCAAAGAAGTGTTTCTGAAAATGTGAAACTTGTGGATAGCTCAACAACTTCAATCGACGAAGCCACAAATCTTGTAAATAACACTGGAGTTGTGTTCCAAAACATTGTGGAAATGGTAGAAAAAACTGTGGAAGGTTCTTCTTCAATTGCTTCTGCTAGTGATGAACAAGTGCATAATACAGCTCAAATCAAGGAAGTTCTTGTTGATGTTAACATTCTTGCAAATGAAACGGCTCAAAACATGAAAACGTCTACAAGTATTGTTTCAGATCTCTCTAAGCAAGGCTCTGATTTAACACAACTTATAGATAAACTATCTTCAGTGTTGGATAAATAAAGTGGAAGATAATAAATTGAAAACACTAGGCTGTTTTTCTAAATCAATTTATTCCTAGATGATATCAAACCATAATATACAGAAGGCACGCATTTGCGTGCCTTTTATTATCTGCCAATCTACATAAGAACAAAACTTATGCTAAAAAATAATATGAGAAAATACTATACCCTCATTATCATCTTTCTTGATAAAATATGCATCAAAAGTATATTCGCACATAACAAGCTTTTTTTTACTTTGTGAGTATTTAAGATTTATTATAGCAAGAAAGCATTTTGCAAAGTTCGTTCTAGGCATTTTTCAAATTTTCAACAACATTAGTAAGTCTTTGAATTTGATCGGTAAGTTCCCTTACAGAATCTGCTGTTTCTGTCATATTATTCCTTGCTTCATTTGCTAAAGAAGACACATCTGTTATCGCCGAAGAAATTTCTTGATTACTCTGAGATTGTTCTTTACTTGCCATTTCAATAGCTTGAACTTGTGAATCAATATCATCAATAACATTCACGATTTCTTCTAATGCCACACCAGATTCTTTTGATAGATCTGTCACTTTGAGAACGATATCAACAGTGTTTTCAACTTTTTTAATTGAAGAAATAGTACTTTCTTGAATGGCCGTAATGCTTGCATTAACATTTTCTGTAGAAAGCATTGTTTTTTCTGCAAGTTTACGAACTTCATCAGCAACAACAGCAAAGCCACGCCCACTCTCACCAGCACGAGCAGCTTCAATCGCAGCATTCAGCGCCAACAAATTAGTTTGGTCAGCAATGTCAGAAATAACACTAATAATCTGTGTTATGTCATCAGCTTTATTACCTAAATCTACCATAGAAGCCTTAAGACTTTCAGCTTCTGATTGTAGTTTTTCAATGGTCACTAATGATTGCTTAATAATTTCAGAACCAGTTTCTGCTTTTTCTCTTGCTATATGGGCATCATGAGAGGTTGTAGACACGTTTTGAACTATTTCATGCATACTTACATTCATTTGATCGACTGCGCTCGAAGTTGTTATAATTTTATCAGCTTGTAAGTTTGATTTATTTTCTGTGTCTGACGCCATGCTATCAATCATAGTTGCGGCATGCCCAATATTTGCAACAATAACTTCTAATTGTCCTGCGGCATCAATCATACCTTCTTTTTTCGCTTTTTCAGCCATAATTAAAGCTTTTTCAGCGGCTTCCTTATGTTGAAGAGCGTCAGCTTGCGCAAGTTCTGATTGCTTTGTTTTTTCAAAAACATTACTCATTTCTGCTTTTAAATTTTCTGCCATAGCAATTAGCGTTGAAATAAGACTCAGCATTTCAGCTTTAAATTCACCCTCAGCTTTTGCTTCAAGATTACCATCTTTCAATTCTTGTGCATATGCGGATATTCTGCGTAATGGGCTTGTAATTGAGCGTAAAGTTAAAAGAATGACAATAACAGCCACAATCATTCCTAGCGCAATACTCGCAAGAGAAATATTACGAGAAACAGCCACTTCTGCCATAGTATTATTTAGATAAAGCATACTAATCTCAATACTTTTTTCCAAAATTCTGTCAAGTGCATCTTCAACTGCATAGGTAGAATCTTTAAATTCGCCAATTAAAGCATTACCCATTTGTGGAGTAAGATTATTTTCAGTAAAAAGTTTAGTCGCAACCAATTCAACACCTTCGATATAGGCAGCTAATTCTTTATCAACTATACTTAAATCAGCCTCAAGCCCTATATAATCAGATTCAGAGAGGACTAATTCGTGAATAGCGGCTATATTATTTCGCATAACATCGTAGGCTAGTGAAAAATTCTCAACATAACCTTTTTGCTTTTCCATATTACCAATATTCAATAATAAATCTTTTTCATAGCGCCTAAGAGTTAACATATTGATATGTAATTCTTTAGCCGTTTGAAGAATTGGAATTTCTTTATTAACAGTTCTATCTAAACTGTCAGATAATGTGCTATTACTTGAAAACATCAATGCTATTACAGCAGAAAAACAAATTAGAATAATACCAAAGCACAACATTAATTTTGATGAAATTTTCATAATGATTTCCCCATTTCTTCGTTTTTCTATGATCAATAGTATTAACGAACTATAAAGAGAAAACATTAGTTGTCAAACAATCTTTTTCATAAAAATGACAATTTTAACTTAATTTTATCATTTTTTTTCGTTATTTTCTAGCCAATTATGACATTTATCATAAATTTTTATTTTTTTGCTAAATATGCAGATATAAATGAAAGAATAGGTAATTCTATCAATGGACCAAGAATCAAAGTAAATTAAT
>CAYJDN010000028.1:0-325 GCA_964368925.1 uncultured Desulfovibrionaceae bacterium
ATTGAAAATCTCTTGTGCAAGCACAAGATTTTCAATGCGCAAATTTTTATTATGTGTATACAATTTCGTTACTCTGCTCGCAGTTCACGCTTTACGGTGATTTAATTGATGTTGACTGTTTAGGTAAGCGCACTTGTTCGCTTCTTTGAAACCTTGTGGGAATGTGTAGTTTTTAAAGGCATGGACTCCATGGGCTTTGCCCTCTGAGTGACTGTGGAAGAGGGATTAATTTTATATAATATTCAAGAGACAAATTTTCTCGAGCATAGGATTATCTTTAAAGCTTGCCCTCCCATGCGACATTAAAAGTTTTGTAAGGAAAGGG
>CAYJDN010000028.1:335-7574 GCA_964368925.1 uncultured Desulfovibrionaceae bacterium
AAAAATCAAAAGTTTGGTTTTCTTTCCCCCCTAAAAAACTCAATAACAGTTCAAGATATTGACATATTGCAACAAGGAATTATTCTTATTGAGTAAGTTGAAGATAAAAAGAGGTATCAACTGTGACGTACAAAGATTATTATGAAGTGCTAGGCGTAAGCCGTTCGACTAGTAAGGAAGATATTGCAAAGGCTTATAAGAAATTAGCACGTAAATACCATCCTGATTTGAATCAAAATAATCCTGAAGCAGAGGAAAAATTCAAAGAAATTAATGAAGCCTATGAAGTTTTAAAAGACGATGAAAAGAGAAAAATGTATGATCAATTAGGTCATAATTGGAAGCATGGGCAACAATTCCAAAATGGTCAACATGGCTTTGATTTTTCACAATTTGCTGGTTTCAATGGTGGTCAATTTGGTGGAAATAGCGAAGGCTTTTCGGACTTTTTTGATTTGCTTTTCGGGCAGGCTGGTGGTCGTATGCATGGCAACCGCAATGCTTATAGTGGCGATCCTTTTGCGCATCAAAGGGCGAGAAGGGGGCGTGATATTGAGAGCGAACTTTATATTAGCCTAGAGGAAGCGGTGCATGGTGGTGAAAAACACTTTAGCTTGAACAATAAGAATTTGAAAGTGAATTTGCCTAAGGGTGTGAAGAATGGCGGTAAATTACGCTTACAGGGTCAAGGCTATCCTGGCTCACCTGCTGGCGATTTATATGTAGTATTGCATTATGCTAAGCATCAAAAATTTGAAATTGATAATGACAATATTATATGTAATGTTGAAATTTCACCGACTCAAGGCTTGTTTGGTACAAAAGTAAAAGTACCTACCTTAGAGGGTGAGGTTGAGCTAAACATTCCAGAAAATTCAAGTTCTGGTAGAAAGCTGCGTTTGCGTGGTAAGGGGCTTGGTGCGCCTAATGCCCGTGGCGACCTCTATGCAAAAATACAAATCGTACTTCCAAAATTTGAAGAATTAAGTGAAAAACAACAAGAATTATGGAAGGCATTGCAAGAAGTAAATGAAATAGTAGAATAAAAAATTTGAATACTTAAGGAGTCAAAAATGCCAGATATAGATCTGCATCAGGCAGAAATGCCTACAAAATCGCCTTTGATTTCACAAAATGATTTTTTGCAACAAACTGAAATTACTATAGAAAGAATAGAAGAACTTTTAGAACTTGGCTGGCTAAAGGCAGCACAAAAAACCGAAAATTCACTTATGTTCAATTCCCATGACGTCTATAGAGTAAGAAAATTAGAAAGACTATGCCTTGATTTTGAAATTCAGGCGCTACCGGCAGCTATCATAGTCGATTTGCTTACTAAAGTTGAAAGCTTAGAAGCAGAATTAGCCGAATTAAAAAAATAAAATAGCAATTATTGCTATAGTATATCGTTAAAGGAAGCCTTAGTTTTGGCTAAGGCAAAGGAAAAAATATGAACTTAGATAAACTTACCATTAAAGCTCAAGAAGCGCTTACAGAAGCTCAAGCTCTTGCATTTCGATTAGAACATCAAGAAGTTGATGTTGAACATATTGCTCGCACTTTGCTTGATCAAGAAGAAAGCCTTGTAGAAAAAATATTCAATAAAATGAATGTAAATGTGCATTCGCTCAAAAATGCTGTTGATAGAATTTTATCAAAAAGGCCACGTGTGCGGGTGTCGGGCGTAGAAATGAATCAAGTGCGAGTTTCTGCTCGTTTAGGCAAAGTGCTAAGCCTTGCGCAGAGCCTAGCGAAAAGTATGAAAGATGAATATATTCACGTTGATCATATCTTTGCTGAAATTCTTTCTCCTGATTTGCAATCTTTTCCAAATGGAAGTATCAAAGAAGTTCGTCAAGAATATAAGCTAGATAGAGTAAGCTATCTTAAGGCAATGGCGGAAATTCGTGGTGGACATCGAATAATTTCGCCCACGCCAGATAATACTTTTGAAGCATTATCAAAATACGCACGTGACCTTGTTGAAGCAGCGAGTAAGGGTAAATTAGACCCTGTTATTGGCCGTGATAATGAAATTAGGCGTACAATACGTATTCTTTCACGCAGAACAAAGAACAATCCTGTGCTTATTGGCGAAGCTGGAGTTGGTAAAACTGCCATAGTAGAGGGTTTAGCCTTTAGAATATTAAAAGGCGATGTGCCAGAGGGGTTGAAGAATAAAAAGATTTTCTCGCTTGACATGGGTTCGCTCATTGCAGGTGCAAAGTTTCGTGGCGAATTTGAAGAACGTTTGAAAGCTGTTCTTAGTGAAGTTGAAGAATCGCAAGGCGAAATCATTCTATTTATTGATGAATTGCATACAATAGTTGGTGCTGGCAAAACAGAGGGCAGTATGGACGCAGGGAATTTGCTAAAGCCTATGCTTGCCCGTGGTGAATTGCATTGTATTGGTGCGACGACAACTGAAGAATATCGTAAGTATATCGAAAAAGATCCAGCGCTTGAACGCCGTTTTCAACCTGTACTTATTGAAGAACCAAGTGTTGAAGATACTGTGTCTATCTTGCGTGGATTGAAAGAGAAATTTGAAGTTCATCATGGTGTACGCATTTCTGATTCTGCTATAGTTGAGGCTGTAAGCCTTTCGCAACGTTATATTGCAGATAGACAATTACCAGATAAAGCGATTGATCTTATAGATGAAGCGGCAGCGCTCATTCGTACTGAAATAGATTCTCTTCCAGCGCCATTAGATGAAGCAAATCGCAAGCTTATGCAATTAGAAATAGAGCGTGAAGCGCTAAAGCGTGAGAGTGATTCAGCTTCAAAAGAACGCTTAGCTCGTCTTGAAAATGAACTTGTTGCTTTGCGTAATCAACAAGCGAATTTGCGTGCACAATGGGAAAATGAAAAAGGAAAAATAGATAAAGTTCGTACAATTAAAGCAGAAATCGAACAAGTAAAACTACTTATAGAAGAAGCTGAACGTGATTACGATTTAAATAAGGCCGCTCGTTTGAAGTATGACAGTCTTTTCAATTTAGAAAAGCAATTGTCCGACGCTGAGGCCACAAATTCAAATGAACAAAGCTTGCTTAAGGAAGAAGTACGCCCAGATGATGTTGCAGGAATTGTAGCAAGATGGACAGGCATACCTGTAACTCGCTTGCTTGAAACTGAAAAAGAGAAACTTCTTTCACTTCCAAATGAATTGCATAAAAGAGTTATTGGGCAAGATGAGGCTGTTGATTCTGTTTCACAGGCGGTTTTGCGATCACGTGCAGGCCTTGCAGACCCAAACAAACCTATGGGATCTTTCCTTTTTCTTGGGCCTACAGGTGTTGGAAAAACGGAACTTTCAAAAACATTAGCCGAAGCTTTATTTGATTCAGAAGAAAGCATGATTCGCCTTGATATGAGCGAATATATGGAGAAGCATTCAGTTTCTCGCCTTATTGGAGCGCCTCCGGGTTATATAGGCTATGACGAAGGCGGACAGCTTACAGAGGCTGTGCGTCGTAAGCCTTATGCTGTCATACTTTTTGATGAAATAGAAAAAGCGCACCCTGATGTATTTAACACTTTATTGCAACTTTTAGACGATGGGCGACTTACGGATTCACAGGGTAGGACTGTAGATTTTAGAAATACTATCATTATACTTACCTCGAATATTGGCTCAAATATCTTGCTAGAGGGCATTGATCCTCGTGGTAATTTCTTTGAAAATGTGCGTACTGACGTGATGGCAGAATTGAGAAAAGCCTTTAGACCAGAATTCCTCAATCGTATTGACGACACAATCCTCTTTAGACCGCTTCAAGAGGCGCAAATTGAAAAAATTATTGATATCCAATTGCAATCAATACAAAAACGTCTTGCATCACGTCGTATAGGATTGAAGCTTTCATCAAAGGCACGTTCTTATATAGCTGAAGCCGCTTATGATCCTGCATTTGGTGCAAGGCCGCTCAAGCGTTATTTGCAACATGAACTTGAAAATCCGCTTGCAAGGTATATAATCAGTGGAAAAATTCAAGAAAACCAAGATGTTTATGTTGAAATTTCACTTGTTGATTCTCCTGATACGGATGCGCCACTTCGCTTTGGTATACAAAATGGGAAAACAGTGGACTGGATTAGAGATTAATGTTGATTAATGTTGACTGATTTTGATTGATGTTTGTATTTTCTAAATGGGGAAGGCACAATTTTTATAAAGAAGTTGAGCCTTCCCCCTCTTTGCTAAAGTCACAAAAGCTCTTAATTTGGAAACACACTCTAGATAATCTCCTTTTTAATAAGATGTGCAAACAAAAAAAGCAGGTGTGTTTTTTCTTGTTGAAATTTTCTTAAAAATGGTTTACAAGATTTTTTACTTGAAACTCTTTGCACAAATTTGTTAAAATAGAGAATACCTATGGCAATGACAAAAAAAGAAGCGCTCCTACAAGCTGCCAAAGATTTATTCGGCGAATATGGTTATGCTGACACGACATTTAAAAAAATCTCAGAGCGAGCAAATGTTGCTCTTGGGCTGCTTACACATCACTATGGCAATAAAGAACGTCTCTTTTTAGCGGCGGGCATGGACGTGCTTGAATCTTTCCTTGAATGTCTTTCAAAGGCAATCGAAAACACACCAACGGGTAAAGATGCTGTTCTTGCATATTGCAAGGCCTATCTTGACTTTACCGTAGATCCAACTTCAAATTGGCTTGTTCTTGTGCGTTGTTCGCCTTATTCTGATATGACAACCTCAGAAGATAAAGAAGTGATTGTTGAAAAATTCCGTATAGTTTACGATATCTTAGAAACCTGCCTCAGCCGTGCAATTGTTGATGGTACTATGCGTGAAGTGAATATCCACCAAACTTCACTTGTCATTATTTCTATTCTTGTGGGTGTGAACAGAACAAATGTGCTCACTCCTTACAAGAGCGAAACACTTTATGAAGAAACGTTAAGTTTTATTGAACGTGCGATTTCTTAATTTGGAAATCTAAATGCCTGATTTTCTTCTTGCTATTATCATGGGTTTTGTTGAGGGAATGACAGAATTTCTGCCAGTTTCATCAACAGGACACCTTATTTTAGCTTCAAATTTATTGAATTTTGCTGGGGAAGGCGCAAGTAATTTTGAAGTCATCATACAAATAGGCGCTATCTTTGCTGTTGTTTTGCTTTATTTTCAACGCTTTTGGGGACTTCTCTTTCCTCGTATCGACAAAAGCACAGGTAAAAAACAAAAATTTTCAGGTTTTTATGGCTTGTTTTTGCTCTTTTTAACTTGCCTACCAGCTTCTTTATTAGGCTTAATTTTTCACTCGCAAATTAAAGCGCTTTTTAGCGTGAAAGTAGTGCTTTTTTCTTTGGTTTTTGGTGCAATTTGTATGCTTATTACAGAAGCAATACAGGCAAAGAAATTTCGCATTGCTCTTGAAAGTCCGCTAGAAGACGGCATTATTGATAGTGTTGACAAATTAACGCCAATGAAAGCCCTTGGTATTGGTTTTTTTCAAATCCTTGCGCTATTACCAGGTTTTTCTCGCTCTGGTTCAACAATAATGGGCGGAATGCTTTTGGGCGTTTCACGTAAAACTTCAGCAGAATATTCATTCTTAGTAGCCGTTCCAATTATTGTTGCAGCCGCTGGCTATGACTTCCTTTCCTCTTATAATAGCTTCAATCCAGAAGATTTATCCTTTTTTATTGTAGGCATTATCTCTTCATTTTTCTTTGCATTACTTGCAATTAAGGGCTTTATTGCTTCATTATCAAAGCTTACCTTGCGCCCTTTTGCTTACTATAGAATTATTTTAGCTATAGTATTGTATTGTTATTTTTACATAATTTAAAATATCTATAAAAATATTATAGAATTATTGTCTTAGATAGTGTCGAAAAGACGATTTTGACGATACTATCGTGAGTTCTAAGTTGTTAGAATAATTCTTCTTCTAGAATAGCACAAATGCAATGATAAATAGGTAGGTGCATTTCTTGCACTACTGGTGTGCTATTATGTGGCGCTCTTATTTCAACATCTAATAATTCTGCCATTGCGCCGCCACTTTTACCAGTTAGGCCAATGCTTTTACATTCTAATAGCTTAGCAACATGCAAAGCATGCACAACATTTTTAGCATTTCCAGAAGTTGAAATTGCCCAAAGTATATCATTTTTTCTTGCAAGCCCGTAGAGTTGTTGAGCAAAAATAATTTCTGCGCTTGTGTCATTGGCTAATGCAGTTGGAAGCGAAACGCCTGAAACTAAGGAAACAGCTCTTATAGCTCTTTCTAAATTATTTACTATAAATTCTGCATTATCTCCTGCATTTTCTTGGAGTTTTGTAGCTTGTTCGGCAGGAATTGGGCGTTTTTTCATGAAAGACTTCATCAACTCGCCAACAATATGTTCAGAATCTGCCGCTGAACCTCCATTGCCACACACAAAGATAGTGTTTCCATTTCTTGCGCACTCAAGTAAAAGCGCTATTGCTTGTAGTATATTTTCTTCTAATGGTTTTAGTAAAGGATATGAAATAAATAAATTTTCTAAATATTGTTTTGATTCAATCTTTTGTAATTGCATGGCTTTTGCTCCAATATAAATATGTATTGTTTATACTATTGTTATAGAAAAAAAGCAAGAATTAACGGAACATAATCAAATTTTATAGAAAATACCATAAAGGATTGACTATTTATAAAAATTGATTACTTTGAACATATCAAATATTTTCGTTTTACTCTGTAAGAGTTTGCTTTTATATTGATTGATTCAATAAAATTTATAAATAATAATCAATTGGAGAATAATATGAGTATGATAGGTTCAGAAAAGAAAAAAGAAATTAGAAGATGTCATTGCAGTGAAAGCAATAATAACAGCCTTGAAATTCAACCTATGCTAAAACCGCAAGATACCAGTGCTTATGCTAAGGCAATTATCGTATTGGGGACAAATTGTGGAAAGTGTAGAAAACTTACAGAAGTCACAAAGCAAGCTGTGGCTGAATTAAATATTCAAGAAGATGTGGAACACGTGACAGATTTAGCTGTTATGGCTGGTTTTAACGTTGTTGCAACACCAGCCCTCGTGATAAATGGAGAAGTTGTTTCCGCAGGCGCAGCGCTAAAACTTGAAGAAGTTGTAGAATTCATTAAAGAGCGTCGTGGGCTATAAAATACAGGCTAATTCTGCGGCTTAGTATATTTTAGTAAACTTTCTAGATAGTTATTTGGCATATATTTATATTTCTAGTAAATTCAAAAT
>CAYJDN010000028.1:7674-13145 GCA_964368925.1 uncultured Desulfovibrionaceae bacterium
AGTAAATTCAAAATAAAGGTTTTTGCCTGATTCATTTCTTGTGTATCGGGCAAACCTTTTATTATTGTTTGAATGTAGCCTTTTGACTTTATTATGTCTTTTGCGCTCTTGAAATATATATCATTCAACCAACCTCCTTGCAATAGTCTAAAATCATTTACATATTGCAAATCAGCATAAGATATTGGTTCATTATTGAATAAATTTGAAAGTACTTTTGGTGTGTATTTTGCTTCGTCTTTCACATTCAAATTTATCATATCCGAATTTTCTTTAGGATTATCGTAATTTTCCACCATTACCCTTAATATATCGACTTTGTCAGCATCACGCACTGCATTTGTGACTAACAAATAGTTATTAGGGAGATTTTTGGGTAAATTAAATCGATTATGTAATAATATTGCAGTGTAAATGATGTTTTGTTGTTCTTTTTCTAAATGAGCAATAAATTTTGTTTCTTTTAGAACTTTTACTCCTAATAGCCCATGATTACAGGAAATTCTATCTACAAAAGTACCAAATTTACGAACTTGTTCAAAACGCCCAATGTCGTGAAAAAGAGCAGCAAGCTTTAGCGGGAAGATGAGATTGTGACTTAGCTCATTAGATATTTTACTTGCAATTTCTAATACTTGTAGGGAATGATCTATTTTAATTTGCACACTTTGTTTATATTCTTTCATTTGCAAGTATGGTTTAGCATAATCCATAAATTGTTGAATATAAGGTGAAATTTCGTATTGAGTCATGTCATTCTCTAGGTTAAAAATATATTGAAAAAAGTGAATTTTAAATCATAAATATATCGGCATAGTATAGAAGAATTGTGAAGAAATCAAGGCTAAATAGGGCTTGTATAAAAGGTTTTAATTAAGTATAATTCTTGCTCTACACGATTATTAGATTGGAGTTTTTAATGTTTGCGCATTTGCATGTTCATACGGAATATAGTTTACTTGATGGGGCGATTAAATTAAAAGATTTAATTGATAAAACTAAGGAATTTAATCTGCCAGCTGTTGCCATTACTGACCATGGTTATATGTATGGTGCGGCGCCATTTTATGTGCAAGCAAAAAGCGCAGGCATTACACCAATCTTGGGCTGTGAAGTTTATGTGGCGCTTGATCATAAAGATAAAGACAAAGATTCCGAAATGGCAAGGGTGCGACATCACTTGATTTTGTTAGCACAAAACAATATAGGCTATAAAAATTTGCTGAAAATTGTTTCAAAGGGCTGTACTGATGGTAAATATTACAAGCCTCGTGTTGATAAAGGAATTTTAACTATGCACAATGAGGGGCTTATCGCTCTTTCTGCTTGTATTGCAGGTGAAATTCCTAGAACTTTGCTTGGGCAAAACAAGCACTTGCCAAATGGCGGAAATTTTGATTTAGCTATTGAAAAAACTAAAGAATATCAAGCCATTTTTCCAGATAGATTTTATTTGGAAGTGCAAAGTAATACATTACCAGATCAGCAAAAAGCTAATAATCTCATATATGAATTGGCGGAAGCTACAAAATTGCCTATAGTTGCTACAAACGACTGTCATTATTTGACAAAAGATGATGTAGAGGCGCATGATGTTCTTCTTTGCGTGCAAACAGGTGCAAAGGTGAATGATCCTGGTCGTTTTTCTTTTGATGCTAAGGATTTATATTATAAATCACCAGAAGAAATGATTGAGGCTTTTAAAGATCGTCCTGATGCAATTGCAAATACATTAGAAATTGCAGAGAGATGCAGTGATGTTCATTTAGATTTTAGTCAAAATTTCTTTCCAGTTTATGATTTGCCAGAGGGTATGACTCTTGAAACAGAATTTAGAAAACTTTGCAAAGAGGGTCTAGAAAAGCGCATTGAGGCACATCCTGACAAAGATAGCCTTGATATAAAAGTGTATGAAGATAGATTGCAAGAAGAATTAGACGTTATTTGTAATATGCAATTTCCTGGCTACTTTCTCATTGTGCAAGATTTCATCAACTGGGCGAAAGATAATGGCATTCCTGTTGGGCCTGGTCGTGGTTCTGCGGCGGGTTCAATTGTGGCTTGGGCGCTAAAAATTACTAACCTTGACCCCATTCCATACAATCTGCTTTTTGAACGCTTTTTGAATAAAGAACGTGTTTCGATGCCTGATATCGACGTTGATTTTTGTGAAGATAGGCGTGTTGAAGTAATTCAATACGTTATGGAAAAATACGGCGCTGATAAAGTGGCGCAAATCACAACTTTTGGTAAGATGAAAGCAAAGGCGGTTGTGAAAGATGTTGGGCGTGCGCTTGATGTGCCTTATAAAGAAACTGATGCTATTTCTAAACTAATCCCAAATGATCCAAAAATTACAGTACAAAAGGCAATAAATGAAGTTGCTGAAATAAAAGAAAAATATAATAATGATTCAAGCATCAAGAAAATGCTTGATATTTCAATGCGTTTAGAGGGGCTTTCACGTCACGCTTCAACGCATGCTGCGGGTGTTGTTATTTCAGATAAGGAAATGGTGGAATATCTTCCACTTTATCTTGGTAAAAATAATGAAACCGTGACACAATATGATATGAAACTTGTTGAAAAAGTTGGACTTGTTAAGTTCGATTTTCTCGGTCTTCGTACAATGACCCTTATACATGAAAGCCTTGATAATATTAGAAATCAAGGCAAAGAAGTCCCTGATTTAGACCGCTTACCTTTGAATGATCCGCATGTGTACGAGCTTTTTTCAAGAGGAGATACAGATGGTGTTTTCCAAGTTGAATCTTCGGGTATGCGCCAATATTTGCGCCAACTAAAGCCAAACTGCTTTGAAGATATTATTGCTATGCTTGCACTTTACCGCCCTGGCCCACTAAATTCAGGTATGGTTGATGAATTTATTAAAAGAAAGCATGGCGAATTAGAAATAACATATCCTCTTGATAAACTTGAAGAATGTTTGAAAGATACATACGGTGTTATTGTTTATCAAGAACAGGTAATGCAAATTGCACAGATTGTTGCGGCTTATAGCCTTGGTGGCGCTGATTTATTGCGCCGTGCTATGGGTAAGAAAGATAAAGACGCAATGGCTCAAGAAAGAACGAAATTTGTTCAGGGTGCAATGGCGAATAATGTTCCAGAAAAGATAGCTATGCAAATATTTGATCTTATGGAACAATTTGCAGAATACGGCTTCAATAAATCGCACTCAGCAGCTTATGCTCTTATTTCTTATCATACAGCATTTTTAAAGGCCTATTATAAAGTTGAATTTATGGCAGCTTTATTATCGAGCGAAATTGGAAACCAAGATAAGATATTGAAATATATTACAACTTGTAATGACATGGGCATAAAGGTTCTTCCTCCAAGCATACAAGTTTCCGTTGAAGATTTTACTGCACATAATGAAGCTATCGTGTATGGCTTTGGTGGTATTAAGGGCGTTGGTGCAAGTGCAATTGAAGAAATTGTTGCTGCTCGTGGCAGTCAAATTGATGGTACATATAAAGAATTTACTTCTTTGCTCGACTTTTTAGAGAGGGTAAACTTGCGCAAAGTTTCTCGTAGAGTATTAGAAGCATTGATTAAAAGTGGTGCGCTTGATTGTTTTGGAATTTCAAGACAAGCCCTTCTTGCATCTGTTGATGCGGCTGTGGGAAAAGCTCAGAGAACTGCCAAAGAAAAGGCCTCAAACCAAATTTCACTTTTTTCACTTATGCCTGAGGAAGAATTGCCAGCATCTTCTGGTCTTGGCTTTGATTTAGCTGATGCGAGCTTGGAAGAGTGGGATGAAGAAGTCTTGTTGAATTTTGAAAAAGAAGCGCTTGGTTTCTTTTTTTCCTCACACCCATTAAGACATTATTATTCCGATTTTTCACGTTTGAGCTTAAAAGGCCTTGACGAAGTTGCTGAATTTGTCCATGAAACTGAAGTTAGAGTGCCTATTCTTATTACGAGCACAAAGGTTATTCCTACAAAGAAAGGGGATAATATGGCTTTTGCAACTGCTGATGATTTAACTGGCCATGCAGAAATTGTTGTTTTTCCAAAGGCATACGAAAAGTATAAAGACCTGCTCAACTCGGATAAGCCGCTTATAGTTACGGCTACAGTGGATAATAAGGAAAACCTTGCAAAAACTAAGGAAGAAGAGGAAGAAGATTTAGAAAATGGAAGTAATGAAGTTTCTGCGTCTAAAAATAGTCAGAAAGTGACTAATGAAGAGGGCGAGGAGGAAATTAAAAATCAAGAAGTGAAGCTTATTGCACTAAAATTTGAAAGCCTTGAAGAAGTGTGTAGGGCCTGTGAATTTCCTATACATTTGTCATTGCCACAAGACTGTTTGAATAGCGTTAAGCTATTAGAATTACAAAACATATTTGAGGTGAATAAGGGTGATACTGAAACATATTTTACAATGAATATAGATAATATCTCGTGTCAAATGTCGGTTGAAAGACCCTATACTATTGAAGCTGGGCCTAAATTTTTCAAGGCTTTTACGAATTGGAAATTTGAAAAACAATCATAGACATCACTCATATATATATGAAATAAAACTTTTATTTTTGATAATACTACAAAAATGAAAGAGAATTTAGAAAGATAATTTAGAAATATAATTCACTAAAAAGATAAAGGAAAACAAATGGAAAGAGTAGTTGAAGCCGCATATTGGCAATTGACAGTAAGAAGTGATTTTTCTGCGGCTCATGCTTTGAGGCACTATCAAGGAAAATGCGAAAACTTACATGGTCATAATTATCATGTGGAAATGGTTATAGAGGGAAGAAAAACTTCAGAAGATGTTGAAGTATTACTTGATTTTACAGTGCTAAAGCGTTTGCTCAAGCAAGCAACTTCAAGCTTGGATCATAAGAATATTAATGAGGTTGCGCCTTTTGATAAAATAAATCCATCAGCTGAAAATATATCTCGATATCTATTTCATATTGTAAGAGAATTGCTTGAAGATGAAGTGAAAAATCTTGACTATGCAAAAGATACAAAATTATATTCATTAAGTGTGAGCGAAAAAGATGCGCAAACTGCGACATATCGTGAAATTTATCATAATAGTATTCGCTAATTTTATATAAGATTTTTCAGATGTGAGGAAATATTTTGGACTTTAACAATAAAAAGAAATTTTCTTCTTGTTTTTTGGGCAAGTCTAAGGAAGAATTAGATATTTTCTTTGAAAAACTTGCATTGGAAGAAAATGAGCAAGAATTTTATTTTTATGATTTAATTCTGCCAGAGAGGAATATTTATTATCCTGCGTGCTTGCTTTATGCTTTGTATTTTCGAGTTAAAATTGGTAATAAGAAATATGAAGAATATATGCAAGCAGGTGCGATGTATGGAATTTTAGAAAAATATGGCTATAGTATTATAACCTCAGAAATAAAAAAGCTTGGAGCATTTAGCGCCTGTATTGCTCGCAAAAAAAACGAAGAGACACAAAAAAAGATTGA
>CAYJDN010000029.1:0-12723 GCA_964368925.1 uncultured Desulfovibrionaceae bacterium
CTGCTTCAAAACTTGCTTCTTCTGCTTCAAAATTTTCTTCCGCATCAAAATTGTCTTCTTCTACTTTTTCAATGACAGGAGCGATGAAACGACGTGCTGTAGAGGCAGGAGTTTCTTCTACTTGTGGCGCAGCTTCACGCACTTTTAATGATGGGTTTGGTAGGCTATTATACAATTTCCAGAAAGTAGGATAGCTAGCTGTAACCATATCAGCATTTGTAATACGTATATTTGGACGCATGAAATCAGCTAAACTTAACGCTAAGCCCCAATCAGCGCTTGGCAAGAACCAAGGCGAAGTTTCAGGTTCAATCTTCACAAGTTCATTTTCAGCATTTACGGCAATACCTAATTGACCCAAGAAGCCTTTTACGATATTTTCATCAATATTTTCTGGCGCTTGTGGTAATTTTTCTTCATTGCCATTATAAGTGCTAAGAGCGGCAAACACAAGTGCAAAAGGATAAGAAGGAGCAAGGCTAAAGTCTGGTTTCGCAAGCTTTTGACCTGTGAAATTAGCTATGACTTGCATTTCTTCATTTTGTATAGCAAGGCCCGCAGATTCTAAGAAAGCAAGACATTTAGAGTCGGCTTCATTCAATGCGCCTTGCAAGATTACTTGTCCGCCAACAAAGGCTGGTACAGCTAAAAGAGTGCTTGCTAACAAGGGATCCATTTCAATTTGTAATTCATCTGAAAAAGCAGGTGTGCAAGGTGTTAGAGAAACAGATAAAATTCCTCCATTGATTTCAGCACTATTTGGCACATCTAATTCGTCTAATACAGAAACAACTTCGCTTACAATACGTTCAGCATCAGGATGATTTTCAACAGTAAATGTGCAAGCCCCATCAACATCTTCACGCACAACAGAAGCAACAATCAAACTTATGATAAAATCTTTTGGTAAATCATTTGTAAATACAATATGTTGCGGCATCATTCCAACCGATTCAGTACGAACAGGAATAGCATCTTGCCCTGGAATTACTGTAGACATTCTCGCATTTAGAGTTGGGAGGAATTGACGAATAGCGCTGATATTCAAGAAGCGTAAATCTCCGTCACCTACAAGCTTTAAACGTGATGGCACTAATAATGAGAGCGCAAGCACTAAATAGAATGAAAAAGCGTCTTCGCCAACAGGAATAACTTTGTCGACATGATGAGCAAGGCCTTCGCCACCACGGCTAAGCACACGTCCATCACCTTCCCACCAAAGCTGTCCGCCCATTTGATTGAAAGCTTTAATACAAGCCATCATATTGTGAGATAGATCAACAAAGAAGCTTGAACTAGCGCCGCTTGCAGCCGCTAAAGCAAGGAACATACGTAATTG
This sequence comes from uncultured Desulfovibrionaceae bacterium, assembly GCA_964368925.1. Lineage (GTDB taxonomy): Bacteria > Desulfobacterota > Desulfovibrionia > Desulfovibrionales > Desulfovibrionaceae > CAYJAZ01. The sequence continues at coordinate 1,340 of CAYJDN010000029.1, forward strand.
TCTTGAGCAAACTGGTGCTTGTAATTGCATATCAGCAGGCACAAAGTTTGGCGCAAGATTGAAATATGTAGGCATGCCACCCACTAATGGAATTGGCTCTATCTGTTGTAAAAGATTGAAGAAATCTCTAGCAATACGTGGATCACGAGTAACTCGAGTTGCTCCGCTTTCCCAAGATGTACGCAATTTCTTTTCTAAACCAGGCTCTACTCTACCATCTCTCTTAACACTTTGTAAGAGTTCAGCACGCTTGAATAATAGGGTTAAAATATCTTTATCTAAATCAAAAAGATTTGAAGTGTTTTCACGAAAACGTGAAGTACGCCCTTCTCTTTGTCCGCCCCTTGGCGCTCTGTCGAAATCTCTATCTCTTCCGCCACCAAAGTCAGCTTGAGAAAAAGCACGTCCGCTATTGAATTCATTCGTTAATTTATAGTCATTGTTTGGTCTATCGTCATAAGATTTTTGTCTAAATCCGCCTTGATCATTTCTTTGGAAACCGTCGCCACGGAAAGAATCACGACCTCTATCGTTTCTATCGTTTCTATCACTTCTATTATTGAAAGAATCACGCCCTCTATTGCCGAATCTATCGTTATCGGAGCGGAAGTTGCGGAAATTTCCACGTGAGCCGTCTTGGCGGTCGTTGAATCTATCTTCTCTAGGTCTGTCATTTCTAGGCCTGTCGCTGTTAAATCTGTCATTGCCAAATCTATCATTGCTAGATCTGTCATTGCTAAACCTATCGCCACGTGGTCTGTCATTTCTAGGTCTATCATTTCTGTCGTTTCTGTCATTTCTGTCAAAACGTGGATTGAACCTATCATTACGTGGTTTATCAGCATAAGATTTTGCGCTAAAGAAATCGTCAGAATTTTCTTCATTGCGTCCGTAAGAATTGCGAGAAAAATTGTCACGATTTGGCGCTCTATCTCTTGAATAGCCACCACGCTCTTGACGATTATTTGAATATGGTCTTTGAAAATTGTCTTGTTCGAAATTTGAACGTCTGCGTGGCGCATTATAATCGCCCTCGCCGTTTGCACTATCTTTTTCTACAAAGTCACGAGAATCATTTTGAAATTCGTTTTCATCATTTCTTTGTCTATTATTAAAATTGCCCTTACGATAATTATTTTCCCAATCAGATTTGTAACTCATGCTATTCCCCTCAATAACTACATACTATTTCTCGTATGCATCTAAATTTCTTTCCTATATTTACTTTTTAACGTGGCTTCAAACAATGCAAAAAAAACACTAACTCATTATTCATTTTCAATAACAAATGTCCATATACCAAAACAAGGTATATAAATTACTCAATATATTCTGCAATAAAAGATAACTTGCTATTTTTATAGCTATACTATATAAATCAAAATCTTGAACAATTCAAGAGGCCATGGCAAACAACTCATGGCTTAATGTAAATGCTAGATATAGTTAGCATTAGTGGTCTAAGTGTTCACCTTTTTTAATTCTGTAAATGATTGCAGCAACCATTACAACAAAGTAGAAAAATATAAGTCCAACGCCAACAAAGCCTTGTGGTGTAGATTGCATAGCATTATGAATTAATTGACTCATTTTCTTTCTCCTAAAATTATATAAATTCTCAACAAGATTATTGACGAAAAACCTATAAAAAGTCAAGTGAAATTTATAGTTTTTTGTCTGCATCAAACAAAATAAATCTATATAAACTACTCTTATATAAGGTATAATTATGCAAAACGATATTATTGAATTAAATTGCCATTCTATTGATAATGAGGGGCGTGCTATTGCTCGTGATGGCACAAATCGAGTGATTTTAGTGGAAAATGCTCTTGCAAAATCTAAGGTAAGGGCTGAAATCACTGAATTAAAGAAAAATTATGCCATTGCAAGAGCTATAGAAGTTCTTGAACCCTCGCCTTTTCAAATTGAGGCTAAATGTGCCTATTTCAATTATTGTGGTGGCTGTACTTGGCAAAATGTCGATTATCAAGAGCAATTAGCCTATAAAAAGCAAATTCTTTTTGATGCCCTCACACGTATTGCAAGGATTGATAAAGAAAATCCATTACTTAATTTTAATGTTAAGGCAGCTGAAAATATCTTTGAATACAGAAATAAAATGGAATTTTCTTTTGGCAAAAGCAAGAAAAATGAGCTAGTGCTTGGTCTTAAATCTGCAAAAAGCCATAATGTAATTAAAGTTGAATGTTTACTTATAGATAGTAAAGTAAATACTCTTATTCATCGCCTTGAAGAATTATGCAAAGAATATAGATTAGAAAGCTTTAATGAAGTAAATTCAAATGTTTTTGGTTTCTTACGTCATGCTATTGTTCGTATGAGTAAAAATAAAAACAATGAAATTAAAGACTTCATGCTAGAAATTATTACATACCCAAGACAAGAATATAATAAAGCCATACAAAACATCTGTGAAAAAATAAAAGCAGAATTCCCTTTTATTACAGGCATTATCCATTCTTCAAGAAAAAATTTGCTCCCACTTGCCTACGGCGAGCAGAATGTACTAACAATAGGAAAAACGTTAATTGATGAAGAAATTCAAATAGAAACGACAACAAGCAAGGATTGTATCAATTTTAAGCATAGCAATCAAAGCTTTTTTCAAGTAAATACAAATGAAGCTTCAGCACTCTATTCAGCTACTGTAGAGTTAATTCTTTCAAATCCAATTAAAACTATAGCTGATATTTATTGTGGAGTTGGCGGCATTGGCATTAGCGCAGCTTCTGCACTCGTAAAATTGGGTAAAGAATATAATCTTTTTGGACTTGAAACTATGCAACATGCTATTAAATTAGCAATTATCAATGCAAGAGATGCTCAAGTTGAAGCGCAATTCACACAAGGAAATGCCAAGAATTTATCAAAATTTATTGAAAAAATTCAAAAGCTTGATGCAATTATTCTTGATCCTCCAAGAGCGGGGATTGATAAAATGAGTATGCAATGCTTATTGAAGAAGCAAATTCCTTATATTATTTTAGTTTCTTGTAATCCTGCGACTTTATCAAGAGATTTAAAAGAACTACAAGATCAATATAGCATTGAATCAATACAAGCTTTTGATTTCTTTCCACATACGCCGCATGTTGAAAGCTTAGTATTGCTCAAACACAAAGAAAAGCTATAGTAAAAAAGCAAAAAAAGAATACAATACTCTAACAATTCAAAGCATCTTTTATATATGCAATTCTGTGTTTATAGAGATGCTTTGATTTAATTTCTTCCTGCATATATTTCTTACAATCATTATAATGCATTACATTTAAATTCAGATTTTCCATGTTCTTAACAAGCTCTTTTGGACTACGCACTTCCATGATTTCTCTTGCATGAGGAGTAAAAATTTCTAAGCCCTTAGTGGGTGCAGAAAAGAGATAGCCATTTGATAGCCATACATCAAAATGTCTTTGTGTGAGTGCGCTTGGCATAAGCATAGAGGGAATGTTTAGCGTATATTTTGCCTTAGAATAATAATTAGCTAATGAGGTATAATAATCCACAGGAGGAAGTACTTTAGGATTATTCAAAAGACTTTTCCAGCCATCATCGCCAATAATAGTAAGTCTTTCTTCCGTAGCATTAAGCCAATATTTTTTATGATAACTATCTAATTCACTTGCTATAAAAGAAATTTCTCGAAAAGAATGTGAAGCCCAAAGGTCGATATTTTCTTTTTCGCTATGTTTTGCATAAATAGTGTTAAAATTAGGCAAAAACTGCGAATTATTATCATAATAATCTAATAATTCACGCTTATATTTTTCAATATTTATCTTTTTCTTCTCGACAGCGCTGAAAAATTTATCTTTATCTTTAAAAGCGGTATGCCCTACAAATAAAAGTTCAATTTCTGGTAATTCATCAATATTTTCTTGCATTTGCATCTGCTTTGAACCAGCTAATGGCAAATAATGCACATATTTTGCCCCCTGCGCCCTCAACTGAGGTATAAAGGAACAATCCGTCACAAATAAATGACATTCTTTCCAAAAATCATTCTTATAAGCAGATAAAATATTCCAAACATTATCAACAAGCCATAGAGCAAGTTTAATATTATAATGATTTAAGAGCGAAAAAATTCTACCATGTGCATCTATAAACCTGCCATTCACTGAAAGGAAAAATTCTGGTCTATTGTTTACAATAATGTCTTTAATATAATGATAAGAGTCTTCATTTATTTGCAAAATTGAAGATTTTTCATCTATTTTTTTCGGCGTACAACTTATACAAGTATAGTCATTTTCTTCTAAGGCTTGCTTTATTTCATAATGTAATAAATCTTTTGTAAATGACGCAAAAAACACATTTTTTTGTTTTTCTTTGCGATTTTCTTTATTTTCTACATCCTTTTTTTCTACAAATTCATTTCTTGCATTTAACAAAGTTTCGATTTTTAAAAATAATGTATTCCAATAGTTTGGAAATAGAATTAAATTTTGTCTATAAATATAAATTGCAAGAGATTCAAGCTCTTCTTCTTTTTCTAAAAAGTTAAAAAGTTCTTGTTCATCAAGGTATTTTGCATTTTCCAATGTAGAAATATCAACATGGGCATTTTCACAAGCATTAATAAAATCTACACATTCAAAGGTATAGATTTCTTCAATATTTTTACAAATATCCTTTGTGTCTTCGCTTGCATTATAGCCAAGACCTAGGAAAAGAACTTTTCTTGTTATGATTTCATTATTTTGTATTGTAGTAGTAAAGGGATCAAAAGCTTGAGGATTGCAATATTTATAAGCATGCGCACCTTTTGCTAATGTTTTTTGCTTTCCTAAATGGTCGGCGATTTTCTTAGCATTAAGGCTTGTGAGTGTGCTCATGGAAATATTCCTTAGCTAAAGCGCTTATTTACTTATACTATCGTGCAAGCGAGATTCATCTTTATAAAGTTTATAGACGATAGAATCAACAAGAGCTTGCCAGCTCGCTTCGATTACGTCATACGAAACGCCCACAGTTACCCAAGTGCTTTCTTTGTCGCCACTTTCAATAAGAACACGCACAACTGATTCCGTACCTGTTTTCGCTACAACATTCCCTACGTTTTTTTCTTCTTCGCTATTTGGCGCAATGGAAAGCACACGTACTTTAAAATCAAGAAGTTGAATGTCGGCCAAGCTAGGATAAAATGGCTCTAAAGCCTTGCGAAGAGCTTTGTCTAAAGCGTTGATTGGGCCAAGGCCAGTTGCGGCAGTGTGTTCAACAGCGCCCTCAACTTCCACCATAACCGTCGCTTCAGTAAAGGGAGCAAGATCTTTTTCCGAACGGTGTTCAGTTACTCTAAATTGAATTAATTTGAAAAATTCACGCACTCCACGTTGTGCAAGCTTTCTTAATAAAAGCAATTCTACACTTGCTTCAGCGGCGGCATAATCATAGCCCATGCTTGACTTTTTCTTTAATTCATTAAATAAACCTTTTACAACAGGTTCGTCTTTATCAAGCGTGAAGCCAAATTTTTTGGCTAGCGCTAAAATATTGCTACGTCCTGCCATTTCAGTCATTAAAATTCTTTGTTCATTACCCACTTCTTCTGGCTTGATGTGCTCATACAAAGAAGAATTTCGAGCCACAGCAGAAACGTGAATTCCGCCCTTGTGCGCAAACGCAGAAGCTCCAACAAAGGGTTGCCTTGCAAAAGGCTTTAAATTCATGACTTCATAAAAATAATGCGAGAGTGAAGTGAGTTGCTTCAATTGCTCGGGCGCAATACATTCATATTTTCCTTGATATTTCAACTGTAAAGTAGGAATAACAGCGCATAAATTTGTATTTCCACATCTTTCACCAATGCCATTAATTGTACCTTGAACATGCTTTGCGCCAGCTTCTATTGCCGCAATCGAGTTCGCAACAGCCATTTCACAATCATTATGTGCATGGATGCCAAGTAGAGCATTTGGAAATTCTTTCTTTACTGATTTTACAATAGAATAAATTTCAGATGGCAAAGTGCCGCCATTTGTATCGCAAAGAATAAGACCTTTTGCACCGCCCTCACTCGCTTTTTTTAGCACTGCCAAAGCATAATCAGCATTACTTTTATATGAATCAAAGAAATGCTCAGCATCAAAGAAAACTGTGTCGCATTCAGCATCTAAAAAAGCAACAGAATTTTCAATAATTTCTAAATTCACTTGAGGATCAATGCGTAATGCTTCTTTTGCATGAATTTCCCAAGCCTTACCAAAAACAGTAACTACTGGGGCTTTACTTGCTATTAAAGCTAATAAATTCTTATCATTATGAGCATTATTAGAAGGATGATGCGTGCTACCAAAAGCCGCAATCCTCGCTTTTTTTATATTATAATTTGCAATTTCTTGAAAGAAGGCAGTGTCCACAGCATTCGCCTCTGGCCAGCCTCCCTCAATGAAATCCACACCCAATTCATCAAGCCTAAGGGCTAGTTTGATCTTATCAGTGGTAGAAAGATTTACATCTTCACACTGCGCACCGTCACGCAAACTTGTGTCATAAATTTGGATATGTTGCATATAATTCCTAAAATGCGTTCAAAATTATTATTCTTTGCCAAGTCCAAAGGCATCATGTAGAGTGCGTACTGCTAATTCGCCGTATTTTTCTTCTACAAGCAAAGAAATTTTGATTTCTGAGGTAGAAATCATAATGATATTGATATTTTCTTTATGCAAAGCGGCAAAAGCTCTTGCTGCAACGCCAGAATGATTTCGCATTCCAACACCAATGACTGAAACTTTTGCTATGCTTGTGTCGCCCTCTAAAATATCGCCACCAATCTCATCTTTTACACTTTCCATAACTTGAATTGCACGCTTCAAATCTTTGCGTGAACAAGTGAAAGTCATTTCAGTTGTGCCATTGGTACCAGCATTTTGCACTATCATATCAACAATAATGCCAGCTTCATCAAGAGGGCCAAAAATAGCCGCAGAAACACCAGGTTTGTCTGGTATACCAATTAGGGTTACACGAGCTTGATCTTTGTCAAAGGCGATGCCTGAGACGAGAACGCTTTCCATCATACTGTCCTCCTGAACAACCATTGTTCCTAACTCATCAGAAAAAGTGGATAAAACTTGTAATGGTACATTATATTTTTTTGCAAATTCAACAGAGCGAATTTGTAAAACTTTCGCTCCCATTGAAGACATTTCTAACATTTCTTCATAAGAAATACGGTGAATTTTCGACGCATTTGAACAAATACGTGGGTCAGTAGTATAAACCCCATCGACATCTGTAAAGATGTCGCAACGTTCCGCATCAAGAGCCGCTGCTAGAGCTACGCCACTTGTATCAGAGCCACCACGGCCAAGAGTAGTTACTCTACCCTCTTTTGTAATGCCTTGAAATCCTGGAACAACCAATACGTCGTATTCTTCAAAAAGTTCGTATATCGCTTGCTTATCAATTGAATCAATACGCGCGCTTGTATAGCTATCATCAGTAATAATAGGTATTTGAGATGATAATACAGAGCGAGCCTTTACATTAGAATCTTGCATAAGCATAGCAAATAATGCCACAGATTCTTGCTCGCCAGTAGTCACAAGCACGTCTAATTCAGCGGGATCTGGTTCGTCAGACCATTGATACGCCATTTCTATTAGTTTATTTGTTTGGCCAGCTCTTGCTGAAAGCACAACAACAACCTTAAAACCTGATTCAAGTGCGTCTAAAACTTTTTTACGCACTTTCTTCATGCAGTTTAAGTCAGCCACCGAAGTACCGCCAAATTTTTGCACACAAATACGCATAGAGTATCCTAATTTAAGTACTTAATAGTTAATAAAGACTATAAGGAATTAACCAACAATTCCAATGCCTTCTCAAATTTTAGAAAAAGTTCTTGGCAAAAAGGCAAGTGCCCTTTAAGCTCTAGAACGTGTATATTATTATGTATTTTTAAATAAATGTCCAGTCTTTCTTTTGGAAGTTGCGCTTTATCAAGAAATTCAGCCCATTCAATCAAGATATAGCCTGAAAAATCTTCATCTTCAAAAAGCACTTGTTCCAAATCTTCTGGAAGCGAGGGATAATTTGCATCATTATCTGAAAAATCAGCCATTTCCGCCAATCTATACATATCGGCATGAACAACTGGAGGTACGCTTGGATAATGATTTACCAATGCAAAAGTTGGGCTTGCAACTTCTGCCAAATGTGCTGCTTCAAGAGCTGAAACAAATCCACGAGTAAAAGTGGTTTTACCTGCCCCAAGCGTGCCAAATAACAAGAGAAGATTAATGTTTTTTTCATTTTCTAACACTTGAGCAAGTGCCTTGCCAGCGCATAAAGTGCTTTCTTCGTTTTCAAGCTCAATTATATAACTGTATTCTTTAGTCATATTCTCACCAATAATAAATTTAGCCCTGATTTAGCCCGCTTTTTCAAGCATAACAAAGGCAACCGCATTCTTTCTTTCATGGCTTATACTAACATGACTAGCAGTTATTTTCTTTTTTTCAATATATTCTAAAGCCTTGTCAAAGAAATGCAATTCAGGTTTTCCTAAATGATTTGTAAGAACGGCAAGGCTTTTAAAGGTAATGCCAAGTCTAAACCCAGTGCCTAAAGCCTTAACAGCGGCTTCTTTTGCGGCAAACCTTGCAGCCAACCACGCAACTCCACGTGTTGTGTCTAGAGGTGGCATAACCTCTTGCTCTTTTGCATGCAAAACACGGTAGGCAAAAGCGTTTCCAAAACGCTCAATTGCCGTTTGTATACGAGAAATTTCTACTATGTCAGTTCCTACACCAAAAATCATAATATGCCTCTTGTTTTACTTGAAATATGGAATCCGTTCTGCTATATTCACTCTATGAATAATCATAATAAAGAACTAAGCCCACGCATACACATTCTCCCTACCGAACTTGCAAACCAAATCGCCGCAGGTGAGGTGGTTGAGCGCCCCGCATCTGTCCTAAAAGAACTTGTAGAAAATAGCCTTGATGCAGAAGCGACTTCTATTAGTGCCATTATTGAGGACGGAGGTCAAGCATGTATTAAGGTGCAAGATAATGGCAGGGGTATTCCCAAAGATGAACTAAAGCTTGCACTCACAAGACATGCCACAAGTAAAGTTCAAAATATCAGTGACTTATCTACAATTAATTCTTTTGGGTTTCGTGGCGAAGCCTTACCAAGTATTGCTTCTGTTTCTCGTTTTCGCATAGCCTCAAAAAGTATTGATGATGAGCAGGCCTTTCAAGTAAGCGTGTTATTTGGTGATATGCAAGAAATTATGCCCTCTACTCTACAAAGAGGCACGGAGATAGAAGTGCGTGATTTATTTAATAATATTCCTGCACGTTTGAAATTTTTGAAAAATCCGAATACTGAGCAAAAAAGAGCGCAAGATCTCTTTACTCGCATAGCATTAATTCATCAAAATAAGTCATTTAGCCTACATACAAATGTGCGTGAAATACTTTCTTTTTTAGAAAATGATTCTTTATTTGATAGAATTTCAAAAATATGGTCACCCTCTATTACTTCTCATTTACTAGAAGTAGATGAAAATATTTATGATATTAACATTCAGGGCCTCATTTCTAATCCACGTTCGCTTTATTCAAAATCGGATAAGTTATTGCTATATGTAAACAATCGCCCAGTAAACGACAAAGTGCTCATAAGAGCTGTAAGGCAAGCCTATAGACATTCGCTCACAACTAAAGACTATCCTCAAGTTATTCTTAATCTTCACATTAATCCCGAAGAAGTTGATGTAAACGTTCACCCTGCTAAAAGTGAAGTTCGCTTTAGAGATGAGCAAAACATTTTTAAAGCTATGCATGTGGCAGTTGAAAAGGCGCTTTCAAAAAAATTATTCTTACAAGAAAACTTTTCACATGCTCAAAACTTTTCACATGCTCAAACTTTTTCACATACTGAAGAAAACACTGTAAATAATTCGAATTTTTCTGCCCCTACTCAAATCAACAACAATCTTGATTATCCAAGCTATGATCAACAAAATATTAATCAAAATTCCATACATTCTTTACAATTTCAAGAAGCACAAAATCAATCATTAGAAACTCTTACAAGTGCTCATTATGCAAAAAGCAATCATTTCAATGATCAAATAGATAGTTCTTTGCATTTTCACGATCAATCCTCGAATGAGAGCATAAAAAATTCTCATCATTCTGGATTATCACAAGAAATTGGCTTTTGGGGGCGAGCGGACGAAATGGCTTTTAAGACTGAACCAATAAAAGGAAAAAGTCAGTTCACGCAAAACAGTATTGATAGCTCATTAGATGAAAAGAAAAACATTGATAATATAATGGAAATGCCTGAATATCTATGTCAAATTGCTCATTCCTACCTGCTTTTCAAATTACAATCGAATGATGTTTTTGTGCTTGATCAGCACGCAGTGCATGAAAGAATTTTGTATGAAAAGCTTTCCAAAAAAGAGCAAATTGAAAGACAAAAACTCCTCTTGCCATTGACAATAGCTTTACATAAGAGTGAAGTTGACTCTTTTGAGAATTTAAATTATGATTTTACGAGGTTAGGTTTTAAATGCGAATATAATGAAGAAAGTCAGCAATTAGAATGCCATGAAATTCCCTATATATTTCAATATTCTGGAGCTGAAAAATTCATAAAAGACGCATTGAAAAATGAAAAAACAAAGATTGATCAACTTTTTATGGATTCTGCTTGCGACCTTGCAATCAAAGCAAATCAAAGGTTAAGTCACGAAGAAGTTAAAAAATTATATATGCAATGGGTGCAATGCGATATGCCAGATTTTTGTCCGCATGGAAGGCCAAGCTATCGCATTCTCGACAGAGGATTTTTGGACAAGCTCTTTAAAAGATAATATTGAGGTAACACAATGATATCACATAAAAAGATTTCCTATACATGCCCTGCTTTTTACAGCACTACCTTCCTTAGCGATCAGCAAATCAAGGCTCTTTTCTTTTATCTGCTTATAGCAGCTTTTGTTTTTGCCATTGTTGTCTATAAAAAAAAGCAAAGAGCAAATAAAAAACCATTGGCTCACACACAGCAAACAATCGAATATTTGTTTAGAAGAGCATTAAGCAATGATACGACTTTCAATGCTTCTTTTGAATCTTTTTGTGGCAAAAATCCGAAAAACTGGGAAATAAAAGCGCAAATAGTTGAAATTAAAGCAAATGAAATCATTGTGTTAAAAACAAATTTAACAAAAAATCTGCCAAAAGAAACTATTGATAAATCATGCGCTCTCTTCACACCCTCACTGTTAAAACAAACTTTTTACTGCAATTTTGGACTAAGTTCAGCAGAATCTTTCACTCTCTACACATTCAAAACAATGTGCAAAAGATATTTTGAAAAAGATAAAA
>CAYJDN010000030.1:0-12651 GCA_964368925.1 uncultured Desulfovibrionaceae bacterium
TGTTTCAGATGTTTTGAAACCAGTGTCAAGCAACACAAGATCTAATTGCTCAATTAAATGTTCGGCTAGAATAGGAATGTCAGAACGAGGCACAAATAACATTCCATTAGCAACTAAAGCAATTGCTTTGTCTATTTGATTGTTATTGAGCCTTTGACCTTTGCGAGAAAAAGGATATACTGTAGCAATATCCTCGTTAAATTCATAAAGATCTACTGGAGGACGGTATTTCGAAAAAGAACTATAGATTTCAGTGGAAATCTGATAGTATTTTTCAGTCACATTACCAACTGCATTTTTCTTTATGCCTGCCATTTGAACACCTTTTTGATAAGTAAAGATCGTAAATACAAGTATTTACAACTAATTTGAATTTTCGACAAAGTTTACTAATTCACCTACGTGATCAACAACAACTCTCACAGTGTCGCCATGCTTGAGCGGGCCAACATTTGGTGGAGTACCTGTGAGAATAACATCGCCAGGAAAGAAGGTCATAATATGTGAAAGTTTTGAAACTATTTCATAGACAGAAAAAATCATATCAGAAATAGGGCTTGCTTGACGTAATTCATCGTTTACATAGGAATAGATCATGGCATTGTCAGGTAAAGGATCTGTTTCAATGCATGGACCAATTGGACAAAAGGTGTCGTAACCTTTACAATGCCCCATGAGGATATCTGTTTTTTGTAGGTCACGAGCGGTTAAATCATTGGCACAAGTATAGCCTAACACAAGAGCTGGCACTTCTTCAGCAGATACTTTAGAAAAACCTTTGCCTAACACAAGAGCAAGCTCCGCTTCGTAATGAATGTCGCCAATGTTTTGTGGTAAGTATATTGTTTGTTTATTGAAAATAATGCTTGAGGGTGGTTTTAAGAAAAAGGCTGGTTCTTTAGGTAAAGGCATGCCAACTTCTGCGGCGTGTTTTTTGTAGTTTAGGCCAACACATACCACCTTCGACGGCATAACTAAAGGCGCTTCTTCTATTTCGCAAATTGGAATTGGATTTTTGAAACCTAGGCTCAAATCCAAACAAAGTACAACATCGCCTTGTCGCTCTGCGTAAAATATCTTATCTTGATATTTAACTCTGATTATTTTCATATATCAAACACCTAATATCTTTATTTAATAAGATTTCTTTTGTAAAGTGCGTATAATCTAGCAACAAAGACAAGTAAGTCGTAATCATTTCTTTTCCATACATGACCGCTTTTATTTGTAGCAAGCATGAGAAGTCCTTTCTTTTTCTCATAGACAAATGAAATAGCAACAAAGCTTTGAATTCCAATAGAATAGAGGAATTTTTCTTCAACAGATTCGCTCTCTTCTGATATGTCAGGATACACTTGAACAACAGCAGAAGATTCTAATAAAGGTTTAACTGCAAGTTCCTTTGTTTCTACAAAATTTGTATGCAGGGAGCTAAAGAAAGAATTTTGTTCTTTTGGAAAGAATTCAGCAACTGAATTGATTGCATGCGTAGTTGTGTCGTATTCTAAAATTGCACCACGATCCACGGCGTATTTCAATGTGAGTTTTCTAAGAATTTCTTCAAGCTTGAGTGTGTTACTCGCTTGAGAATACATTAAAGATACAAAGGTAGATTGCAAGTTGCCAATATCTAAGAATTGATTATTTAAGCCCTGATCAAATTCACTATTCTTATATTTTTCAATATGTTCTTTAGCTTTAAGAGCAATTTTCTTATGTTCTTTGTTATAGAAAGCGTGTGCGCCCTTGCCTTGTTCTTTCACATAATACATAGCAAGATCAGCTTTTTCATAAAGACTATCATAAGTTGTGCCATCTTGCGGACAAATACTTATACCGATAGAAGCCGTGAGGATAATGCTCTTATTTCCAATATGCGTATTTCTAAGCATTTCATTGATCAATTCAGCTTTTTGAGGGAGGAATACTTCAGTTTTTACCGCTTGTAAGAAGACAAGGAATTGATTTCCATCTATACGAGCAACCAAGTCACTTGCTCTAAAGCAAGTTTTGATTTTTTGAGCGACTTCTTTAAGTATAACATCGCCGTATTCTTCACCAAAATAAGCATTTACTTCTTTAAAGTTATCAATATCAACTATAAAGAGAGCCGATTTTTCGGAATCTGCTGTATAGGCAAGATAGTTAACAATACGTCCTTCAACTTCTCTTTTTGTAAATAATTTTGTTAATGGATCTGTTTCAGCACGTGACATAAGCTCACGGACTAATTTATCTTTTAATCCTAACGCACGCACATACATAATACCAATACCAACAATAAACACACCTGTAAGTAGAAGACTCACAAAGGTTATGATATAGAAGTTTTGACTTACTTGACGTAAATCAGCATTAACTGCTTCCATTGGTAGGAATGCGACTATTGTCCATGAGTTTATGCCCACTGGAGAAAAATAGCCTAAGCGCATATTATTTTTTTGCGTAATTTCTATGAAACCGCTGTCGCCTGAAATAAACTTTCTTTCAAAATCACCGTAGGAAGAAACAAAGTCGCTACCAGCCTTGTTAAAAACCATGTTTTGTAATACACGTGGAAGTGGGTCAGTCGGCTGTAAAACATATTCATTATCATTCAGGGCTACAGTATTCCCTGACATATCAAGGATATAAGTATAGTCAAAATCGCCTTCGGACATTTGTAAAAGTGTTGTAAGGTAATTTACTGTAACTTCATCGCCAAGATAGGCCTCAATTTTGCCATCATAAGTGATTGGAGTAAAAATGAAGAAGCTTGCCCCTGTATTTGTGTAATACATTTGAGAAAATACAGTTTTGCCTTCTTTGAGATGAGCAAAATAATTGTCATTAGAGATGTTTACACTACCGTAAAATGGCGCATTACCACGTCCATCAGTATTTACAATAAAGAAATTATCATCAACACCATTCAAGTCATACATTTTTGCAACTTCTTCCAATGGCATGCTTTTATCTGGGATAAATGATAAAATTCCTGCAAAAAGCTCTAAGCTTTCTATCTTGCCTTGCATTTGTTCATAAATGAAAAGCTTTTGCTGTTCTGTTTGCTTTTTAAGCGACACATAGCTCGTATTCAGCAAATCATTTTCAAGACGGACGCTGTAGAGATATGATGCAAAAACAAGGCCTATAGCAAAAAGAATGTAACATACAGCAATAATCTTACGGGCAGAAAGAGCCTTCCCAACAGCCAAGTTTGCACTGGCTGATTCTGAAGATACATGCGACTTAGGTGTTTTTCTATTTTTACTAGCTTTTTTTGCGGTATTTTTAGCCATATCTTATCCTTTCGGTCTTGTAATTGTCTAAATTATAATACTTAAGTTTGAAGAGTCTTATAATTATCTCAATGATAATTAGAGTATAGTGTTAAATTTCTAAAGAGAATTTATCAGTATTTTGGGCAATTGCAGTTGGGTAGTTTCCATCAAAGCAAGCATAACAATAATTGTCAGGTTCAGAAACGCAGTTTCTTAGGCCTTCCATTGTTAAATAATGCAAAGAATCTAAACCAAGCACACGAGATAGATGTTCTATACTGTGCTTATTTGCGACTAGCTCGTGTGGAGATGGAAAGTCAGTACCGTAGAAGCATGGGTGCTTAATTGGTGGACATGATACACGGAAATGCACTTCACTAGCGCCTAATTCACGTAATTTCGCACAACGAGTTTTAACCGTTGTTCCACGCACAATACTGTCATCAACAATAATGAGTTTTTTATCTTTAATAGCTGATTTAACAGGGTTAATTTTTACTCTGACACTAAATTCACGCATAGACTGCGAAGGCTGAATAAAAGTTCTGCCTACATAGTGGTTACGTATGAGCGCATGTTCGTATGGTACGCCTGATTCTTGCGATACGCCAACGGCTGAATAGATGCCTGAATCTGGAAATGGAATAACAGCATCAGCTTCAACAGGCATTTCACGCACAAGTTCAGCGCCCATTCTTTTACGACATTGGAAAACATCTTCATCAAATATCTTAGAATCTGGTCTTGCAAAATAAATAAGTTCAAAAATACACTGCCTTACAGGTAGTTTTTTTGCAAGTTCATAGCTTTTATATTCTGTAGCATTAGGTTCTATAACAAGCATTTCTCCAGGAGCAACACTGCCAATTAAATCAGCTTCTAAGAGATCGAAAGCGCAAGATTCAGAAGCAAAAATCCAAGATTCTGGCTTGCCAGGAAGCTTGCCTATAACAAGAGGGTGGAAGCCGTGTGGATCACGCAAAGCAATCATTTTGCCTTTATGTAAAACTAATAATGAATATGCACCCTCAACACGTGTTGTGGCTTCTAAAATAGCATTCTCTAAAGTTGTATTTGCTAATGATCGAGCAATGAGGTGCACAAAAACTTCACTGTCGGCAGTGGTTTGGAAAATCGCTCCAAGTGCTTCTAATTCTTGTCTTAACTCTAAAGCATTAGTAAGGTTACCATTGTGTGCTAAGGCAAGAACTTCGCCATGCATGCGCACTACAAGTGGTTGAGCATTCTTTGGTTCTGGTTTGCCAGTGGTTGAATATCTATTGTGACCAATGGCCATTTCGCCCGGTAAATCATTTGCAAGAATAGATTCTGTAAAAATTTCAGGCACAAGTCCCATACCAACATGAGAATGTATCGTTTTACCATCAAAACTTGCAATACCCGCACTTTCTTGCCCACGATGTTGAAGAGCATAAAGCCCAAAATAGGCAAGTCTTGTCGCCTCGCTATGACCTGTTATTCCAAAAATACCGCACATAATTTATTCCTTAATTTCGTAGCTACGTACAAAGTTAATAGCGCTTTCACTATCAACCACTTCGCCCGCAATTTGTGCTTTCAACAAAGCTTCACGAATAATACCAACACTCTTACCTTGCGGCAAGCCTGTCACATCCATAATTTCATTACCGCTAAGGAGCGGTTTTAGCATGCGTTCTGGTGTGCCTGCTCTTTCTAAGTATTTCAAATTGTGGTTAAAATTAGTGTATGAAGAACCTGTGGCTTTGATATGCGCCCTTGTCATTTCAATAAGTCTTTCTGTTTCTGGCAAAGACTCAAAGCGGCGTATGCCACGATCTGTAAGCATTGACTGGAAGCGGATATGATCACGAATGAGATTGCAGATGAGTTCGCTTTCATCGCTTTCCATGTGTAATCTGCGTAGGATAGAACGAGTTCTTTGTGCACCTACTCTATGGTACTGATAAAAAGTCCAGTGTCCATGATATTTATCGGCTGTGTATAGCTTACCTACAGCGTGGAAAAGTAGGGCTACAGCGCCAACCCAATCGTAATGGAGAGATTCTTCTGGATAAAAACGCATGCAGTCGATGGTATATTCAAATACTGATACTTCGCTTTCATCATGCTTATTTCTTTGTTGTTTTAAGGCATGTAGGGCTGCAACTTCTGGTAAGAATGCGTGTAAGATGAAGCTTTCGTTTAACAATTCAACAAAGCGCCATAAGTTTTCAGCTGCGACTAATCTCATTTCGTCCATGAAAACTTTGTTTGGCACATATTCAAGAATATAGTGGGCAGAACGTAAGATTGCAAGCCAAGTTGAAGTTTCGATTGGAAGATTGTAGTTTGCGGACATACGTAAAGCTGTAATCGCAAGTCTTTGATTTCTTTGTAAAGTTTTGAAAGGCACACCTTTTAATTTCACTTGTCCAGTACTTTGTTCTTCAAACGCAAGTTCAGGATCGGTGGCATCTAAGAAGCCTTTGATAGCATTGTATTTATGTTGACTTGTTTCTTGCAAAACTTCCATCATGTGAGGAGAAAGCCTAACAAAACCAAAGTCAGGGTGAGCACATTCGTTCAATTCAATCGCATAGAAACGTACGGCAGTGCCTTCGTCAGTTGCGAGATAGGCGAGCAAGTTTTCTTCATCTCTTTTTTCAAGATGAGGAAAAAGCTTTGATAAGATTTCAAAATCCGCTTCTGTAGCGATGTCGATAGCTCTTACATTAGTTATTTGATAAATTTCTTCTTGTAATAGACCATTAATTATGTACGCATCATAGCCATTTCTTAAAATGGTTTTGCATATTATTGTAGCTTCTTTGCTAAGCATAAATTACCCTTTTGGAAACGCATTATATATTTTTTTAATATGGCTTATTTTATCTTTAAAGTCAATAAAAAGCCAATCGAATTTAGCCATACTATTATAATAATACTAAAATGATAAAGCGCAAATATCATATAAGAAATCATTCCCATAACTTTTTTTCTTTGCTAACTCTTAAGAAGAGCAATAAAAGAGAATATTATAATAATTTTTCATATTGTCTACTTAGGAGAAAGTAGACACATTTTGTCTATGGTACACAGTTTTACAGCAATTCATCATGCACGTGAGCCTTGTATGATGATGAATTTTCATCTATGAAAACAGAAAATGCTATGAAATAGTGCGAAAGATAATATAACAGCTTGTATCAAGGTAATAATTTGTAAGATCTTGTATTTATATATAAAATTATGAACTAACTTAAGAGTTATCCGAAATTTATACACATAGTGAGACAAAGTGTAAAAAATTTATTCACCTTAGACACAGTGCTTTTTACACACTGTATAATTATTATACATAATTCATTTTTTACATAAGAAGTGAAAAATATATAAAAACGTATCAATTCAAGCTGTTATGTCTGTTTTGTAACTTTGGCACGCTCCTTGCTATAAAGAAAACATACGATGAAACAAAATAAAAATAAATCAATCATCAAAAATATAACTCTCATAAATAAAAGGAAAAAAATATGTCTAATAAAATAATTATAAATCTTGCAGCTGTTTTTACACTATCAACTTTAGCTTTAGGTGGCGTTGCTCACGCAGGCGAAATGTCAACAAATCAAGATGCAAAATTTGCACAGATGAAAATTGAACACATGAAAGAATTAAGAAGCATTGGTTCAGATATCAATAATCTTGAAGCTCAAATGTATTACTCAAGTTTACCGCATGTTGGTTTTGGAGATTCACAGAACATGCAAAAACAAATTGAACAGCTCAAAGACTCTGCAATTCAAGAAATTGCTGGATTCCATAAACAAGTACAAGCTGAATTTGGCTCAGAAATGGCGAACAATATCTATACAGATGAACAAATTGCAAAATTTGAAGCTGTAAAGAAAGTAAAAGTTGAAAATAATTTTTCTAGCGATTTGTCAGCAGGCGAAATTATGGCTAATTTAATTGAAGATGTAACTGGTATGGATTTTTCAAAAGAAATTGCTAAATCAAAAATGTTTTCATATGATACAAAAAATGTAAATTCAGTAGAAAAAAGTCATAGCTAATGAATGCGCATAAAAAATTATAACGATAGAAATTGTTATAATAAAACATAAGGAGTTTTAATATGTCTAAAAAGTTTGTAATTATTGCAATTGCCGCTGTAAGTCTAACAACTTTTGCAGTAAACGGTGTGGCAGAAGCCAAACATCATGGTGGAAAAAATATGCCACAACTTACAGAAACGCAAAAAATGGAATTGAAATCTATGCGCAATGATTTTCAAGAAGGAATTGACCCATTAGCAGTGGAATTGGCTGCAAAAAGAGCTGAATTACGTGCTGTACTTAATGGTGAAAATCCAAACCCTAAAGATGCTGCTCGCCTCGCAGGGGATATTGAAAAACTTGAACAAGATATGCGTGATTTAGAAATGGCATTCCGTGAAGATATTTCAGAAAAATTTGACCTACCAATGGATATGCACAGAGGCGGAAACAGAGGTGGTCATGGAAACCATAAAAATAGTTATGCCGACATTCACGAAGGCAAAGGACTACATTTACACGGAGGTAGAGAATAAGATAAATACTCATCATATAAAAAGCCAAAAAAATAAAAATCATCCTAAATAAAACCAAAGAAACCAAGCTATGCTTGGTTTCTGCGGTTTAATATGAAATTTGACGATGAGAGAACAGAAAAGGCAATTTTGACATCATTATCTAGGGAGTTTTTCTAAATGAAGAGATTTTGTGGAATTTTCAATAAAAGAGGATTTTTTACAGAGTGTAATGTATTATAACATACATAAAATGAGTAAAAATCATCATTTGGGCAGAAAAAACGCAAAAGAATTAATTTAGAAACATAGCCTAATCTAAATAAGCAATAAGCGCTTGAGATTTTCTATCACGTTTATTCGTAGGCGCAATTTGAATTTTCGCAGAGTGAGGAATTTCGATTTGTGGGAAGCGAGGATTATTATTTTCTTGCACAAGCATGCCTAATCCGTGTTCTGAACAGATATAATGACATGTTCCGTATTGCGGCACATCAAATGGATTTGAGATAAGCCTTGCAGCATTTGGTTTGAATTTTTTTAAATTGGTTTTGAGTTGGACGAATGAGAGTGAGAGAGTGCGTCTTCTAAAACCTGAATTGTAGGCCAAATCTTTGAGCCATGCAGGTGCATGCGCTGGGCATTGCATGTGACACCATGAAGATATGCGCTTATTTTCTTGAAATGGACAAATTTCATTATGAGTGCATGGTGCGTGTGGCGCAAGAGAATTTTCTAGCGCTTCTTCACGCAGAAGGGTGATGAGGCGGCCGCCTTGACGTGTACCTGGTTCAATGGCTAAATATGTTCCCTCGTCATTGTGTAAATTTCTGCGTATGGCATAGGAATAGGCTGAAAATATTTCACGAATTTGCGCATTTTGTAATTTTTGTCTACTTTCAACTTCATTGAGTATATTTGCTGAAAGTATGAGTTTTGCTTTAGCTTTTAATTTTGTTGAATGTCTGTCTAAAGCTTGCGTAAAGCTTTGTCTATGTAATTGCACATTCCAGTTGAGCGGCTCACCTAGGATTTTTGCAAGGGCTTGAAAGACGGCTAAGCCCAATTCCATTGGTTTCAAAACAACATCTGTCGCTATGATATTGATTTTCTTTGCTCTATATTCGGGTTTTGCGATCCATAGGGCTATAATGCAAGTGATGGGGCCTGAACCTAGGTCAAGTATGTAGTCGTTGTCATCTATGTGTGGCATTTCTAATTTTGGTAAGAGTTGGCATAGGCGAACAACGTTCCACGGCATAAAAAAGTTGAGATATGCGGCCATAAAAGAGGGCATGGTCCAATAAGGTGCAGCTAATTCATTTCTTTCGCTTGTGAGCAATTCAGAAAGTTCGATAATATCTTTTTTGAGTGACTTTCTTTGTGTATTTGTTTGTCTTACTACTTGTGAAATGGCTTCTTCGAGTGCTATGAGTGCTTTTTCTGTGAACTCATTTGCATGAGTGAAGAGCGGAGTGTAAATATTATTTTTTACAGGTGATTGATTTGAAAGAGCTTTTTGCTGTTTTGTAAAAGGTTTTTTTGATGACAGATTTTTGTTTTGTGTGTTTGCTTCATTTTGCTCTAATATTTCAAGACTTTGTTTGCGCAAATGTTTTTTTGTTTCTTCACGAGAAACTTTTTGTGAAGCCTGTTTTGCGGCGTATTCTTGAGCTAATTGATCGTCGCTTGCTTGCTCCCAAAAGGGGAGTTTTGTGTTTTTCTTTGATTTGATTGCTTTTTTGTGGAGCATAGCTAATCCTTGCTTATCTAGCGATAAAATTGAAGTTATCCATGTAATATTGTTGAAATTCTTCTTTGTTTGATAGTTCTATATGTCTATTGTTTTGGAAAAATTGCTTTATTTCTTCTTGTGCTTGCTGGTCTATGAGGAGCTTTGCGCCATGGAGAGAGGCATTTCCAATAGATTGAATTTTTGACAGGCTATTATTTGGTAAAAAGCCTAGTGCAGTAAGTGCTTCATTATTGATATATTTGCCAAAAGTGCCAGCTAAATATATTTTTTGTAAAGATTGTAAGGGGATTTTTGCTTCTTCTAAGAGCATATCAAAAGCAGTTCTAAAGGCAGCTTTAACTTTTAAAATACTTTCGACATCGCCAGAGGAGAGATAGAAGTTATACGGAAGTTCTAATATGTCAACTAAAGAATGAGTCATTTGAGAAAATTTTGCAATTTTCTTGGCAAGTAATGAATGATTTTGAGGGTTTGTGATAAAATGTCCATCATCACCAATGAGGGAGAGATTTTTAAGTATTTTTAATAAATGTAAATAAGCGACTCCACAAATACCGTCACATTCATAAGGGTTTGAAATAGTAGATAAAAATAAAGGATCTAGACATCTAGGACTGAGCCTGAAATCTATAATACTTTTTGGGCTAGCCACAGTTCCAAAGCTAAGTCCTATCCCCTCTAAGCTAGGCCCAAGCGGTACAGAAGCAATGTAGGCATCGTTTTCTGAAAGCACCAAAACAAATTCTGCATTTGTACCCATGTCTATATACAAATAAGGGTAGGGCGAAGAATTTTGAGGAATGACTGTTTTTTCAAGAGCATAGAGTCCAGCTGAAATGTCGCCACCTACAAAGGGCGCAAAGAGTGGTGGAATGTAGAGCGGAGGCATTGTGGAATTGTGTGTTATTTCTTCTATTTGAGCGCCTGTGTACGTGAGGGAGTAGGGCGCAAAAGCTAAATTACTAGAATTTTTTCCTAGGGCGAGGTAGGTCATTGCAGAATTTGCGCTAAATACAATGAGATCTATTTCATTGATAGTATAGCCATTTTCTAGGATTAAAGCATAAATTCTTTCCCATGTTCTTTTGCAAAGTGCTTCAGCCTGTTCTTTTTCTTGGGCAAAATGAAGACGAGCCATAATTTCAGAACCAATGCCCTGCATAGGGTTCAATATTGAGCCAGATTTTATTTCGATATTGTTTTTAAGAAAAGTATATTCTACAGTGGTCGTGCCAAAATCTATGGCTAAAGATATTTTTGCTTTTTCTTGTTGACTTTGTATATTCTCATCTCTTTGTTGAATAGTATTTATTTCTTGCTGAGAAAAAAAATCGTAGTTTGGAGTTAAATGGTATAAATCAATGGAAATTTCATCATCAATAGTATGAGTAGTATTTTCTTTAATATTCGTTTTGGCACTATGTTTGCATGCTAAACGTATGTGGGTGTCAATTTCTTCTTTTGTGAGTAGTGCTTCTTCATCTTTTGTAAGAGGAGGTGGACTAGATAAAAAACGAATTTTACATTTTCCACATTTACCAACGCCAGAACATAAAGCCTTTACATCATAGGCATTATTTAGCCAAAGTGCATGAAGAATGCTGAGGGCACTTTGGGAATTTGGCAAAGAAATTGTCTTCTCTTGTTGTAAATATCTTACTTTCATAGGCATAATATACAAAATCTTTTTGTAGGTGACAAGGGAAAATTGACAGCTAAAACTTGACCATAGGCAAAAAAAAGTCTAGATTTAATCCGTTGGCATAATAGAAAATGGGTAAAGTGCCGAAAATACTTTAATAAGTCATTATGTCAATAATGTAGCAATGGGGTACAATATGAATAAAGTTCTTGATCAAAGCGAAGTAGACGCTCTTTTACGTGGTCTTGCGGGCGGTGATATCGAAACCGAAACAGATATTCCTGAAGACGATAGCGAAATCGTTCCCTTTGACCTTGCCAATCAAGATCGAATTATCCGTGGGCGTATGCCTGTTCTTGAAATTGTGAATGACAGATTTGCCCGCCTTTGCACAAATGCTTTGACGAACGTTGTGCGTAAGCGTGTGGAATTAAACCCTATTTCTATTGATATGACAAAATTTGGCGATTTCTTGCGTGCACTACCAGTGCCAACTTCAATAAATATTTTCAAAATGGAGCCGCTAAGAGGTAATGCTATCATTATCGTCGATGCTAGGCTCGTTTTTGCGTTGGTAGAGAACGTTTTTGGCGGACAAGGAGCTCAACCTAAGGTTGAAGGGCGTGAATTTACAAGAATTGAGCAAGCAATTATTGATAAAGTTATGACTATTGTTCTTGAAAAAATGGAAGAATCGTGGCGACCTGTGCATGATGTGAAGCTAGAGCTTGTAAGAAGTGAAATAAATCCACAGTTTGCGGCAATTGTTCCTCCATCTGACGTTGTTGTAGTCATCAATTTTGAAGTTGAACTAGATTCTTCAATAGGCTCTATGACAGTTTGCCTGCCTTATGCTACAATTGAACCTATCCGTTCGAAATTACACGCTTCTTTCCAAACAGAACGCCTTGAAATTGACCATACTTGGGTTGCACGTCTTAAAGAAAGATTGCTTGAAACACCACTAGAATTGAAAATAAAGATGGGCGATGCTCAAATTACAGGAAATCAGCTTTTACGCTTGAAAGAGGGCGATATTATTGTTCTTGACACTGATGTTGATGAACTTTTACCTTGCACAGTGGCTGGTGTGGTGAAATATTGGGGTGTTCCTGGTACAATTAAATATAATAAAGCATTTCAAATTGTTCAGGAAGAAGAATCACAATATACATAATTTGCAAATAATTTATTGAAATATTGAGGCTACATGCAGAAAAATTTAATTATACAGCTTGCTCGCTTTGGAGATATTCTTCAATCTCGTAGGCTTATAAAAAGTTTGCAAAAGAAGGGCGAACTTGTGCTGTGTCTTGATAAAAGTCAAGTTAAAATAGCTGCTTGTGCTTATCCTGATATTGAAGTTATTCCTCTGAATGCTTTTAATGCAAAAAAAGAAGAAATTTTTTCTGCTACAAAAAAAACTTTTGCTCAT
>CAYJDN010000031.1:0-12521 GCA_964368925.1 uncultured Desulfovibrionaceae bacterium
TATCATTACTCAAATTTCTATTTGAAATTTTGCTATTTCTTTTGTAAGCTATTCCTACTTAATACTTGGAAAATCTTATGCAAATATTTTATAGTCCTACGGAAATTTTTACGCAAGCGAATGATGGCTCTATTGCGGTTATTGGCAATTTTGATGGTGTTCATATTGCGCATAAAAAGCTGATTGAGGATTGCGTTAATAGGTCGAGGGAGTCAAAACTTCCTTCTATACTTATTACTTTTGATCCACATCCTAGTAGTTTATTTGCAAAAGAACCAATTTTGCCATTACTTACATTAGAAGAGAGAATACGCACTATTGAAACTTTAGGTATTGATTGCGTTTATGTGCTTCCTTTTACGCCAGAATTTGCTTCACAGTCGGCTGCGCATTTTGCTAAGGAATTTTTGAGGGATAGGTTGCATGTTAGGGAATTGGTTGTTGGACATAATTTTCTTATGGGCAGTGATAGGCAGGGGAAGGAGCGTTTATCGAATCTTTTAGCTAAATTATCTTGTACTCTTATAGAACATGATGAAGTTTATTTAGAGAATGAAGATGGCAATGTTACTATTTCTTCGTCTGCCATACGTGAAGCTTTGAAAAATGGAGAAATTTCGCTTGTAAATGCTATGCTTGACCGCTCGCATGCTATCCATGGAATTGTGGAACATGGAGCAAAGAGGGGTTCTGCTTTGCTTGGTTTTCCTACGGCAAATATGGATACTGGCAACTTGCTACTGCCTAAGAGGGGTGTGTATGCAACAAGTGCAGAACTTGTATCAGATAGTGAACATACTATATATAAGTCTATTACGAATATAGGTTTTAATCCTACTTTTTCGGGTCAAAATCTAGTTATGGAAACATGTATACTTGATTTTAATCAAGACATTTATGGTGAAGAACTGAAGGTTTATTTTCATACAAATATAAGAGATGAGAAAAAATTTGAAAGCATTGATGAACTTATAGAACAACTAAACAAAGACAAAAGATTCCGATTAGATAATGTTTCAAAATAGACTTTCAAAATTTGCAATTTTTGTAAAAGTGCACTATAGTCCTTATATACTTGATTTTAGGAGTTTATATGCGAGTAGCAAAATTAGTAAGAAATACAAAAGAAACGCAAATTAAATTAGAACTTTGTATTGATGGAAGCGGTGAAAGCTCAATTTCTACAGGTTTTGGAATGCTTGATCATTTTCTTACACTTTTTGCTTTTTGGGGAAATTTTGATTTGTCACTCGAATGTAAAGGCGATACGCATATAGACAATCATCATACTGTTGAAGACATTGGAATTGCTTTAGGTAATGCTTTTTTTGAAGCTATGGGCGACAGGGTAGGCATTGCACGTATAGGCAATGCAAAAGTCCCTATGGACGAATCGCTTACAGAAATTTGTATTGATATTTCGGGTAGGCCTTGGATTGAGTGGCGCAATGCTCAAATTTTACCACAAATAATTGCTCAAGAAGAAAGCGATATTTGGCGTGAATTTTATAAAGCTTTTGCTTTTGCTATTAAATGTAATTTGCATGTGCAATTTTTATATGGTTCTAATGGCCATCATTTGCTTGAATCTGTTGCAAAGGGCGCTGGTTTAGCGTTCAAACAGGCATTAACGATAGAATCAAAGCGCATTTCTAGTACAAAGGGAATGTTAGAAGGATAATGTATATAATGAAGAAAAAGCCAAGCAAAAACAGATATGTAGCCTTGCTACTTCTTCTTATGTTCCTACTCTCTTCTTGCGCTGATACGAGTCAAGAGCCTTTTAGAGATATAAAAGTCGGACTCGCTCCAATAGTACAAACTTCAAATCCCTTAGAAATGATGGCAGGCTATTTATTAGAGCCTAGACCTTTAGCAAGTGATGAAGAAATTGCTCAATTAAATTCTATAGTTGTAAAAAGTACTTTATCACATACAAGAATTATTGAAAAAATAGAGCCAAACACTTTTACTTTAGAGGCTTTTAGCCCTGACCTTTTATCACAAGGCATACTTTCTTATTGGAAGCGACTAGGCGACATAAATGAGCTTGATTTTTTAATTGTGCCCTATCTTTATTATTACAATGATAAGACAAAAGCAGATGCTCTTCACGATAGAAATGCTCTCATCTTTGATTTCTTTGTTATTGATATTCGTGAAGAGGAAAGGATTTCGCAAAGAATTCATTATGCTAAAATCGAACCTAATCAAAGTGAAAGTCCTAGAGATTTATATGATTTCAATTCATTTCATATACTTGAAGATGAAAAAACCATAATGGACATGTTTCAAGAAGCATGTGACACTATGGTTTTAGAGTTGAAATTATAATTTATATTATTTGCCCATTGCTGCGAGGAAATCCTTATTATTTTTAGTCTTTTTCATTTTATCGACTAAAAATTCAACAGTTTCAATGCCTGACATTGGGGCAACAATCTTTCTAAGAATCCACACACGATTAAGCACATCTTCTGAAAGTAAGAGGTCTTCTTTTCTAGTGCCAGATTTATTAATATCAAAAGCAGGGAAAATACGTTTTTCAGAAAGGTTTCTATCAAGATAGATTTCCATATTGCCAGTACCTTTGAATTCTTCAAAGATAACTTCGTCCATACGAGAACCAGTATCAATGAGCGCAGTAGCAATAATTGTGAGTGAACCGCCGTCTTCGATATTACGTGCAGCACCGAAGAAGCGCTTTGGTTTTTGAAGTGCGCTTGCATCTAAACCACCAGATAAAATTTTGCCTGAAGATTGACCTACAACGTTATACGCACGCCCTAGACGAGTAAGCGAGTCTAATAAAATGACAACATCGTGTTTTCTTTCAACTAGGCGTTTTGCTTTTTCAAGAACCATTTCGGTCACTTGTACGTGGCGATGTGGCGGTTCATCAAAGGTTGAAGAGATAACTTCCGCATTTTTAACAGTACGTTCCATATCGGTTACTTCTTCTGGTCTTTCGTCGATAAGAAGAATAATGAGTTTCACATCAGGGTGATTTGCATTGATAGCATTTGCTATATTTTGCAGAAGAATTGTCTTACCTGTGCGAGGCGGCGCAGCAATAATCGAACGTTGACCACGACCAATTGGTGACATTAAATCTATAATACGCCCAGAGAAGTTTTTGTCGTCTGTAGACATAATAAGTTGCTGATTTGGATAAATAGGGGTAAGATTGTCGAATAAGGCAATATTTCTTGATTTTTCAGGTGGCTCAAAGTTAATTTCATTGATTTTCATCAAACTAAAATAATGTTCGCCATCTCTTGGAGGGCGCACAAGACCAGTGATTGTATCGCCACGTCTAAGGTTATATTGGCGAATATGTTGAGGTGAAACACAAATATCATCAGCACCTGGCATAAAAGAAGTGAGCGAAGAACGTAAGAAGCCATAGCCATCTTGCATAATTTCAAGAACGCCATCACCAAGTAAAGCACCATTTTTTGAAATACACGCTTGTAAAAGGGCAAAAACAAGTTCTTGTTTGCGTAAAGAAGAAGAATTTTCAATTTGATATTCTTCTGCAAGTTCCATAAGTTCTGGTAATGTTTTTACTTTTAAATCTCTAAGACTAAGCATAGAAATTTGTGAAGCTTGCACATTTTCTTGATAATTGTCTGCTTCGGCGTTTTTTGTCGTTCTCTTACGCATGGTAATCCTTCTTTATAAAGTTTATTTCAATTTTTCACTATCTTTTTTGCTGAGAAAAAGCATAATTTTTTCAAATGCCTGTGTATTTAGATCAGGTAATTTATCAAATTCTTCCCTTCTAAATTGACTAAGTACATAACCCACCATTTCTTCTTTATTTTCAGGGCGGCCAATTCCTAGTCTTAATCGATGAAAGTCTTTAGTTGAAAGGCGTTCGGCTATAGATTTTAACCCATTGTGCCCAGCTAGCCCTCCGCCAGTTTTTAAACGAATATCACCAAAGGAAATATCTAATTCGTCGTGTAATACTAGTAGGTTATCAGCTACTATATTATGCCAAGCCATAAATGGTTGTACGCTTTCACCAGATAAATTCATATAGGTTTGTGGTTTTATTATATAAAATTGATTACAATTGTTTTTCAATTTTGTTGGCATTGTTATTTTATAGGCGATAGCTTTAAATTTTGATGCCGACATTTCATCAACACGAAAATTTTCACGTCTACACTGTTCAATAAAGGCATCAGCAAGCATAAAGCCGAAGTTATGTCTTGTATTTTCATAACGGCTGCCCATATTGCCTAAAGCTGCAATAAGCATTATGTTTAATCCTAATTAATTTTCTAAAAATCTGTCAATATCACGAGCCATAGCTTGTGTATTCAGTTCTGAAGCGGCCATTTCGCCGAATACTGAATCAGGCTCACGAGCGACGATATCTTCAAGTATCACTTGCCATCTAGTCATATCACCCATTTTTCTATACAGACGTGCTTCACGTAGCATGAGGCCTGCATAATCGGGTGAATCTTGAGGTACAAAACTTGCGTAACGAGCAAGCCAATCTAAAGATTCAGCAAAGCGCCCAGCAACTTCGGTAACGTCCATTAAAGCTGCTATAGACTCTCTAATTCTTTGAGGATCACTAAAATCAGAGCCTTCTTCCTGCAATTGTTCAAACATAGCAAGGGCATCTAAATTATGTTGATAGCTTTCTCTTAAGTCTTGTTGATTTTCTGCCTCACGTGCTAGAAAATAGTTCGCATACGCACGCTGATACAAGGGAATGGTGACTTCATTGACTAAATCTTCCCATAAAGGGAGCGCCCTTGCAGAATTACCTAAATTTTCAGAGGCTAGGGCGACAGTATACCTATGTTGGTTGCGAACGTCAAGTGGCATATTCCAATCTTTAACTTTATCGTCTAAATCAAGCACAGATTCCCAACTTCCCTTATTCAAATAATCAGTTAAATAAAGGTTATAGGCATAAATTCCATATTTTTCATTTTGAAGAGGCGCAATATATGGTTCAAGCAGTGCAAGACCCTCTTGAGTATTACCGCTGTTCAGATAACCACGGGCTAATGCCACACGTAAATCATCTTCAAATGGTTGATAATAATTATGAACTTCAGGATAACTATTCCATAATGAAAGCACACGTGAAAAATTTTCTTCCTCTAAGGCATTTGACAATCGAGCTTCAAAGGCACGTAATAAAATGTCATTGGCTACATTATAATGCGGCTTTTCTGGATAATTTTTCATGACATTTTGTGCATTTCTCAAGGCAGCATCATAATCTTTTTGGAAAAAATCCCATGCGGCAAGACGCACTTTAGACTCTATCGCTTCATTAGAATTTGGAAAATTATCAATAACTTGTTGATAGGTAATGCTTGGCAAACGTGTATTTGGCTTTGCATAAAGCTCAAGCAAAGTATCAAAAGATGGATTCTCAGGCACAAAAGCATTTTCAGCAAGACGAATCATTGCAGCAGGAGTAAATTCACTTTCAGGGAAAGTGTTGATAAGCTCTAATTGCACAGTATTAGCGCCCTCTTTATCATCTTGCGTATAATAAAGAAGTGCAAGCCTATTCAATAATTCTGGCGAATTAGGATCAGATGGATTCAAATTATAACGCACCCACAAAGTTTCTGCCGCTTCATCAAATAAACCTTGAGCTATTTGAATGTCTGCTACCACAGAAAGAAATTCAGGATTGTCAATATAGGCATCTGGCCATCTCAAATTGATAAAACTCACCAATGGTAAGGCTCTGTCATAATGACCTTGACGATAAAGAGCATAGGTTTGTAAAATAGAAGCGTCTTTATATATTGGTAAATCTGGGAAATTATCAGCTATGAGCTGTAAGGTGTTGACTGCATGCACATATTCGCCACGCTCAAATTGCTCTTCTGCTACCATATATAATAAATAAGGCGCAGTATTCCTTTCTTGTGGGAAAAGTTGAGTCAACATAAGCACATAGCCCTCAGCATCTTCTAAATTGCCAAGAGCAAGGTGAGATCTTGCTACCATCATTAAAAGCTCGGGAACTGCCTCTGATTCAGGATTATAATTCATTGCTTCAAGAGAAGCATCAATTATTTCTTGTCCTTGCTTTGCTAAATTAAATTCATTAATTCTAAATAATGCTTGTGCATAACCTAAGAGCATTTTTTCTTTTAATCGAATATGCTCATTATCATTTTTATCAAGACGAATAGTCAATAAAGTTTGATAAATAGGTAATGTTTCAAGATATTTACTTTCTGATAGCAATTGCTCTAATTGCGCCATCAAAAGAGCGGCATCTGGCGGAGCTGGCACAACATTTCCGTCTGCATCTTGATAAATAATAGGGCGATTTTGAGCTATAGCTTCTTCAAGCGTAGTCGGCATAGTTGGCACTAAATCAGCATCGATTTCTTCTTCAGCTTCCTCACTTTGTTCTTCTATAACATCTTCTTCCTCTAAACCCATACCAATATTTTCAGCAGGTGATGGTGGTGTAATTGCAGGAGGTGGAGGTGCTAATGCGGCAATTTCTTTATCTAAATCTGGCGCACTTGGCAAAGTAGGCGCTGAAATTTGTGTACCAGTGCTTGCTTGACTTGAAACTTCTTCATCATCTGCTCTTTTAAAATTTGCACTGTATTGATAAGGAACAGTCTGTTCACTTTGCGAAACTTCTCTTGGTGCGGTCACATTCGCTAAAGGATCACTGGAAAGCACATCTTTGTTAAAATCTGCAATAAAATTATTACCAAAAAACACTGGCGCATTTGCTTGCGGAGCTTGTGTAATTGGATTATTTGAATTTGGATCAACTTCAATACTGTCAGCAATAAATGACGGATTTTCTACAATATCTTCTAATTCATAAATATCGTCTTCATCTATTTGCTCAGTTGCTTCGATAATAGGCGCAATTGGAGGCGCTGAGAATTGATTTTGACTCACATCAGGTCTTGGAATAGAATTCAGCTTCGGACGTGGAAGATTAGGATTTACTCTTATCCCTCCACTCTCTTCTTCTATCACAGGTGCATTAGGCTTATTATTAGTAATATTGCTATTATTGCTTGTTATTTGTTCATTTTCAGTATTTGTATCAGCCATTGCAAGAAGCATTGAATCTTCTTCTATGCTATTATTAAGCAAAGATCTATTGTTATTGTCGACATTAGACAATTCATTTTGTATAGGTGCATTTTGTATAGGTATACTTTGCGTAGGAATATTTTGTGCAGGAATATTTTGCGCACTTGTTAAAGGCACTTGAGCGTTTTGACTTAGATTTTGCGTACTTTGAATTGGATTAGAACTGAGCTGTGCATTTGCATTTCTAGCTGATTGATTTGAAGCATTTGGATTTTGTCTAGCAATTAAAGGCGCTTGCGATTGTGTGTTTGAACGTGGTGCAGCCTTACTATTATTTTCAAAAAATCTTTCAACCATAGGATCTGGAAAAACTTCAACAAGTAGAGTTGAAGAATCTGGTTGGGTAATAATATAGCCCACGCCCGCTTTTTTCAAATCTATTTGAATGTTGCCTTTATCAAGCTTGACTTTATCGACAAAATTGCCCAAGTCGTCTTGTCCAAAATATTGCAATTGCGAACTTTTTACTGGTGTATTGATTTGAATTTGATGCGAATTATTTCTTGAACTTTGAATGCTTGGCATAGGCTCATCTAATTTGATCATGAGCCTTTCTTTATCATTGCCAACACTTAGCCATTCCCAGCTAGCAGCGTTTGCTTGCAAAGGTGTAGATGATAAAAAGATTAAAAGAGCTAATATTTTTGCACGAGCAGAAAGAGAAGTCTTATTCTTCTTAAGACTTTTCGTGCTTTTTTTAGATGCCTTTAACTTATTCATATACTTCTCGCAACAAAATAATTATTAATCAAGGTTCCTTTTCTTCAATTTCTCAATCAATGTGGTACGTTTTATACCTAATATTTCGGCAGCATTGTTTTTAACATTACCTTAAAGTAGGCATAGAAGAGGCTGTGAGAATTTCTGATTCTTTTTTTACAGGATTTAAAATACTTTGAATATCTTTTGCAGTTGGCGCATGGTTTTGAACAGGAGTAGGAGTAGAAACAACAGATTTTGTTAATGTTGAAGTATTTAGCGGATTACTTTCTATTTTTTCTTGTGATTGCAAAGATTTAGCAAAATCGACTTCAACTTTACTTTCTAATTGATCTTTGTCGACTGCCTGCTGTCTACTTTCTACACTTTCTGAACCACTATAGCTAACTAATAATTCTTCTGAAATTTCTGCTAGTTGTGATAAATCACCAACAGAATTCAAAATCTTTATAGGAATGTCTTCTACTTCTATAAATTGCCCGTCAACAAGAATACTCAAACGCTCCATAAAATTCTCTAGTTCACGAACATTACCATACCAAGGATAGGCAAGAAAAATTTGTTGAGCTACATAAGAAAGTTTTAAAGTAGGTCTACCCTTTTTATTGCAAAAATGCGTTAAGAAATGCTGAACTAAAGGTAAAATATCACTATACCTTTCCCTTAGTGGCGGAAGATGGATAGGGATAACATTCAATCTATAATAAAGATCTTCTCGAAAGCGCCCCTTTTCTACTTCAACTTCTAAATCTCTATTCGTTGCAGCAACAATGCGAACATCTACCTTACGAGGCCCATTTCCTCCAACTCTTTCAATCTCTTTTTCTTGTAAAACACGAAGAATCTTCACTTGAAGACTCATGTCCATTTCACCTATTTCATCAAGAAAAACAGTTCCACCCTCAGCAAGCTCAAATCTGCCAAGTTTAGTATTCATAGCGCCTGTGAAAGAACCTTTTTCATGTCCAAAAAGTTCAGATTCAAGCAAATCTTTAGGAATAGCACCGCAGTTTATTGGAATAAAAGGCTTTGAAAAACGCAAAGAGCGATTATGAAGAGCACGCACAAGCAATTCCTTGCCTGTGCCCGATTCACCTGTAACAAGAACAGTACTATCAGTTGGAGCAACTTTATCTACCATTCTAAATACTTGCGAAAGAGAAGAATGTTCGCCTATTATTTCCATACCTATCTCTTCTTATTATTTTCTTATTAACTAAGCGCAGATTAACCTATTTCATAGCCACTGTCAACTGTTTGACAATAGATTTTTTTCAAATTTATCAAATTATTTTAGCAAGTAGAAAATATTTAACATTTTTCTAAACTTTTTTGTATTATTTTATACATTCTTTCTAGGCTGTGTTTCTGACTTGCGTTTCATTTAAAAATTATATCCTTAATAAATTAAATTTACTTTCTGAATATTGACAGAATTTATAAATGATTATATTATATTTATAGATAGTTTTTATTTTCACAAAAATTTAGGTCTTATTAAAGTTTTTTTTGTTTGATATGTCATCTAGGTTCAGCTTTAAAATTATCAGTTTTCTTGTATTTTTTTTCAGAAACAGCATCCCAATAGTTAAATCAAAAGAATTAATTTAGAAACACATTCTATTCAAAAAATTCTTTCCCTTGCTCAATCATAAAATTTGAAGATTCTCTTTCATTATCAATTTTTAAATCCTCTAAAACCCATAAATTTTCCATTGAAACACAATAAAGTCTAAAGATTAATTTTATTATGACGTCTATAATTTTGTAAGTCTATAAATTCATAAACTCATATAGATTTTCATTTTTATAATACTTATGGTATATTTCTAGTTTTATGGCTTTCAGAAGTATTATACAATGATTAAGGAGCTTTTCTATGCGTTTAATCACAAAAGTTTTATTACCAATCACTGTGTTAATTGTAAGCGGCATGGCTCTCGTCGGTAGTCTCACCCTAAGAGCTTCGGCTGACGCTCTAAGAACTGCTGCTATAAACAATATGGAATCTACAACTATTTCCATTGAGCGTATGCTT
Organism: uncultured Desulfovibrionaceae bacterium; assembly: GCA_964368925.1. Lineage (GTDB taxonomy): Bacteria > Desulfobacterota > Desulfovibrionia > Desulfovibrionales > Desulfovibrionaceae > CAYJAZ01. The sequence continues at coordinate 9,884 of CAYJDN010000031.1, forward strand.
AGTTATATGGTAGAATCTAATATTGATGCAGTTCAAAGAACTTCTGAAGTTGATATGCTTCAAAATTATGTAGCTGGTTTTACAAGCAATACACAAAAAATTAATGATTGGCTTCTTGAAGAAGCTGATTTCATTCCAAACATTGATCATTTTGATGTGTTAGATCTTCAGGGGAAAGTTATCGCATCTACACATCCTAGCAATGTTGGAAAAAACCTCTCTAACGAACTCTATTATAACGAAATTAAATCTGGAAAAGTTGCTAAACCACATTTTAGACTTAACGAAGCAAAAGACAATTATCTTGCCAATGTTTCTGTTCCAATTTTAAATACTGCTGGCGAGATGATTGGTATTCTAAATGCCGACGTTTCTCTAAATGAAGTGCATGCTACTGTATTAGAAGGCATTAAAATTGCTAAAGAAGGGTACATTTACGCAATCGACAACGAAAACGTGATTATTATGCACCCAAATAAGAAAATTATTGGTACAGAATTTCTCAACTTAGAAGTTATTCAAAATGCAAGACAAAAAGATGGGCATGAAGAATATGTTAGCGCCGCAACTGGCAAAGAAGTTATAGGCTACCATACTTATGTCCCACTTCTAGATATTGTTTTAATCGCACAAGCTGAAGTAAGCGATGCTTTTTCTGGCATTGATGGGGTGCGAAACGTTGTAAACAATGTAAATTTAATCATTATAGTTCTTGTGATATTATTAGTATTTTTCATTGTACGTCCTATCACAAGCGCTATTCGCAAAGCATCAGAATTTGCACTTGAAGTGTCACAAGGTAATTTTGAACACCACATAAACATTAAACGTAATGACGAAATCGGCGCTCTTGTTGTGGCAATCAACTCTATTCCTGATTCTTTGAATGCTATAGTTGAAGAATTTAAAAGTACAGGACAAGCAATAAATTCTGGCGAATTTGTTTCTCAAGTTGATACAAGTCTTTTCAAAGGCGGATTTTCAGATTTAGTCGAAGAAACAAATAAGTTATTCGCTCTTTACCAAAATATTGTTGATGTAATGCCATCACCAATCCTTGTTTTAGACACAAACCATAGAGTAAAATATGTAAACAAAATCGCTGAATTTGTTGTTGGCGGAAATTATAGAGATAAACATTACAACGATCTTACAGCTTTTGCAGATTATGGCACAGATAAATGCGGAATTAAAGAAGCAATTCAATCACTCAAGCCTGCACATGGTGAAGCTATGGCCTATCCGCAAGGTAATGCAAGGGCTTGTATTTATGATGCAATTCCAATCACCAACCGAAAGAATGAATTAACAAGTATCATTGTTTCTGTAAATGACTTTACCGACATCAAAGTAGCGCAAGATATGATGCGAGAAGTAGCAACGCACGCTCAAGAAATATCTGACAAAATGGCCATTTCTTCAAAAGAACTCTCCTCACAAGTAGATCACGTTTCTAATGGTGCAGACATTCAGCGTGAACGTGTGTCATCAACAGCTACAGCAATGGAAGAAATGAATGCAACCGTGCTTGAAGTGGCACAAAATGCAAGTGAAGCTAGTGAACACGCAACAACTGCGCGTGAAAAAGCAAGACATGGCGCTAATTTAGTAAATCAAGTAATTACTGCAATCAATAATGTTAATGATGTAGCTGTCGAACTTGAAGCAAATATGCAAGACCTTGGTAGACAAGCTGAAAGCATTGGCTCTGTTATGAATGTGATCACTGACATAGCAGATCAAACTAACCTACTTGCCCTCAATGCCGCTATCGAAGCAGCTAGAGCAGGTGAAGCAGGAAGAGGATTTGCCGTTGTTGCCGACGAAGTGCGTAAACTTGCAGAAAAAACTATGACAGCAACAACAGAAGTTGGCGCAAGCATAAGCGGTATTCAAAATGCGACAAATAATAACATTTCTCGTATGACTGCAAGCACCGAATTTGCTAGCAAAGCTAACGAATTAGCCACAACCTCTGGGCAAGCCCTAGAAGAAATTCTTGAATTAGTAAATGGAAACGCTCTGCTTATCACAAGTATTGCTACGGCAGCAGAAGAACAATCTGCAACCTCCGAAGAAATAAATAGAGCAATTGAAGAAATTAATGTAGTCGCAAATGAAAATGCAACGGGTATGGACGAAGCGTCTACAGCTGTAAGAGCATTATCAGAATTGGCTGACGAATTAAGAAAAGTATTAGTTCGCTTGGAAACTACTTCTAAAAATGGATAATTGCAAAAAAAAGATTCCGATGTCTTAAGATGAGATAATTGCAAAAAATAGATTGTAGTTTTGTCTCCGACGGCTTAGGAGCGGACATATTCAAAGAACCTACATCACTAAAATCGCCCTAGAAAAATGCTAAGTATTTGTCTAGGGCGATTTTTCTCTTAGGGCGCACACTTAATAGTAAACAGCGATTCCCTCGAGCATAGGATTCGCTTTACACCTTGGCTTTCCTAGCGACATTAAAATGTAGCCCTATGCTCGACAAGTTTTTTGTTATATCTAGTGTGCAATTGCACAAGAGTCTTTAGCGAACAAGCATTTTTGACACAAAATGCGCAGTGAGGATTTTGCGTGCAAATGCACCAAAATCTTTACTATTAAAGACCATGCACTTTGCCCTCCAAATCTG
>CAYJDN010000032.1:0-8446 GCA_964368925.1 uncultured Desulfovibrionaceae bacterium
ACTATAGATAAAAATGCAGATACGTTAACAGATATATAATTTGTTTGGCTATGTTCACCACAAACTTTTGATATATCTAAATAAACATCTGCCATAGTTAACTACTTGTATTAATCATGATTTTTACATGCAATTTCAGTAACTTCGAGCTTGAAAACAAAGGCGGTGTCTAATTCTTTTTGGCTCATGTCCCAATCTCTTTTTTGTGTGTGTTGAAACATAATAGACTGCAATGCTTGAATTTTTTCTTCGTCATTATCAATGGCTGAAATAATACCATTACCTATAACACTTTGAAAACGAACAGAAAATCCGTAAGCTCTTTCGCCAGCGTGCAACAGATAATTTGTATCAAGTTCAAAGCCAATTTCGCCGCCTTGCTGGATTAAATCAACCTTTCTACCTGTGTCAGCGCCATGAAAATAAAATACACGCTTGCCATCTTCATGTTCAAAGCCAAAGCTAAGAGGAACAATATAGACTTGCCCATTGTCGTTAAATCCTAGTCGACAACAATTACAAGCTCTGATAATTTCATCAATTTTTTGGGCATCTGTCACTTCTCTGTCGGCACGTCGCATAACTCACTCCTTATATTGATTAATTTAAGAAAAATTGTGATAATTCCATAGGAACTGGCATAATTTTACCATCACTATTTACAACAGCATGAAGCGTGCTTCCCTCACTAAGCAATAGAGTTTTATCTTCGTTAAGTATTTGATATCCAAAGCGAATTGACGCTTTTTTTAGTTCTGTAACAGCGGTGCGCACATAGATAAGATCATCATACCTAATTGGTGATCTATAGCGCATTTCAGCTTCACGAACTGGTAGAAATAATTGCTTTTCTTTTTCTAATTGATTGTAGGAAAAACCTAATTCACGGCTAATATAACCACGAGCTCTTTCGCAAATGTGTAAATATTCAGCATAATAAAGCACACCCATAGCATCTGTTTCGCCATAAGAAACATAGTGTGGCATGTCTACAATTTTTCCTAATTTTGTTAATTCTTTCATTTTGAAACCTAAATTCCTATTAATATTATTTATTTTTTTTAAAAAAGCTTTTCTTTGGCTTTTCGCTCACTTCAATAATTGAAATATCAACATCAAGTAAACGTGAATTTTCTTCAATACATTGCAGGGCAAAGGCAAGTAGAACTGGTCCAAGAATAAGACCTAGAGCGCCGAATACGCCTAAACCGCACAAAAGAGAAAGGAAAAGAACAAAGAAAGGCGCTTTAATTCCTGTCGATAAAAAGTATGGACGTGTGAAATTATCCACAGCCGCAACGGCAAATAAGCCCCAAGCCACAAGACCTAATGCCATACTTGGAGCGACGCCAAACCATAGATATACAGCCAATGGCCCCCACACAAAGAAAGTGCCAACAACTGGAATTGGGGCAACTAAACAAGCTAACACACCCCAAAATAGTGGCTCTGGAACTTGAAATAAGAAGAAACCAATTGTACAAACTATACCCTGTAAAAAGGCAACTAATAATATACCTAATACAACCGAGCGCAAGGCATTGCGTATCGCTAAAATAAATCGGTCAAAGATTCCATCTTGTAAATTCAATGACTTATCTATAATATTTTTTATTGGCATTGCATAAGCAAGAAAGATAAGTGTGAGCACAATAAAAAGAAATACACTCCAGCCAAAGCTCACAACCGAATTTACTATATCAAGCGAACCTGACAAAAGTCTTGGTATTATTGAATTGATAAGAGCCGAAAAGTCGCTCTCTAATTCAGTAATCCAAAGAGATAGTTCAGGTATACTCATTAGCCAATCGTAAATTTCGGTAACACTTGCCCGCAATTCGGGTGAAATTTGCCAGCCTGTTGCATGCCATTTTTGTAATAAAACAACACCGTTAATAATTTGTGGGATAAGAAGCAAAAAAGCTAATGATATTGGTATAATAAAAGCAAAAACAAGAGCAAATGCGTATATAGCAATAGCCTTAAATGTTTTATACTTTGCTTCTAATTTTGCATAAATCGACATAGTCAAAATGGCAAAACATATTGCCAAAAAGACAGGTACTTTATACGAATAAAGCAAAGGTGTTATTGAGAATAAAGCCAAAACTGCAAAAATTCTTGCTAGTGTTAATGGCGTAGAAGAAAAAGAATACATAGATCAATATTCCTAATATTTTAGATAGTTATGTACTTTCAAATCAAAAGTAATTAAGCTTGTTTACTATATATACGTCTAGTTCCAAAAATTGGCAAGTGTCATTTAATTTTAAAAAATTTGGCATACAAATTGCTAGTAAAATCACATAGGGAAATTTTTTCAAGTCGAGGAAATGCCATGCAAGATATATATACAAACAATGCACACGCTTCTAATGCTCCAAAAGAAGCATATAATAGTCAATTTGTTGAAGAAATAATTCAAGCTTTGTCGGAACATGCCACAGAAGCGCAACGTTCTATTGAAATTCGTAGTGAAGAATTACAAGAAGCATTTTTAAGTATTTTTGAATATGTGCTTAAAAGTTCGAATGTAAGCCGTGATGATAAGATTGTCGTTTCTTTGACAGAGGCAGGAACTTTGGAAGTGAGCGAACATCCACGTCAAAAAGTTATTGCCTATTTCTTAGCTAAGACCCCTCAATCTTTGAAAATTATGCAAAGGCTTGCTGCCGATGCTCTTCTAAAACGTGGCCTACAATACATCAAAACCGCTCATAATGTTGAGCAACAAACAAGTTCATCAGATAAAATCGTTTTCCAAACCTCTATTAAAGGTGACTTATCTCACTTTTATTTAGTATAAATTTTAATATATAATAACATACTCATATATTAAAACACTCCGAAAGTTAAAGCTGATTGCAAGATCGGCTTTTTCTTTTTAAAAGATTTAATCTTTCTATATTTTTTTACAAAAATTGCTTTTTAGCATGGATAATATTTGACAATACGCTCAAGAACTTATATTTTGAAGTGACATTATCATAAGGTGGCTTATATGAAAAATTTATGTGAAGCTAAAGATGGAACATTAGAAGTATTACAAGGCAATATTGCCTTTGCTTCTGGCTGCGTGCGTGGGGGCATTCATGCGGTTGATGGCTATCCTGGCACACCTAGTACTGAAGTTATAGACAAAGGACTTTCAAAAGTTCAAGATAAAATTACCGTTGGTTGGTCAGTAAACGAAGCTGTTGCAGTTGGCGTTGGCGTAGGACACGCCTTTGCTGGTCGTGATGCTGTTGTAACAATGAAGATTCCTGGAATTTTCCAAGCGGGCGATGCAGTTTCATCAGCTTCTGCTTACGATGGAAAACGTGGTGGACTTGTTTTCTACCTCGCTTCTGACTTCACTCCAAGCTCTACTCAACACTTAGTTGATGCTCGCCCTTTTGTGCGTTCATGCTTCTTACCGATGTTTGAACCTCGTAACCATCAGGAAATGCATACTGCTGCTCCTTTTGCGGCGAAACTTTCAAGATTATTCCGCTTACCAGTTGTCATTCACGCAAGTGGCGCTCTTTGCCATAGTGAAGGACTTGTGAGCCTTATGCCTATTGAAAAGCAAGAAATATCAGAAGTATCTGAACTTTCAAGCCAAATCTTACTCCCAGGCACTGTGCGTGTTCGCTATAATAATTTTATGGACGAGCGCTTTAATGCTATTGTTGACTATGTTGAAAACAGCGAATTAAACAAACATATCAAGGGTACAGGCAAAATTGGCGTTATTGCTAGTGGCGTGAATGCTCTTTATATGGAAGAATATAAGGCTTTATTTGATAAAGATGTTGATATTCTTTCTTTAGCCTTTACAAATCCGCTTCCAGAAAAGAAAATCAAAGAATTTGCTGCAAATGTTGACAAAGTTTTCGTACTTGACGACGCATACCGCTACTTGCAAGAAGCTTGTGAACGCTTTGGCATTGAAGTTATCGGTAAGCCTGCAAATTCAAAAATCACTGAATGGACTCCTGCAACTATAGCAGCTTTCTTAGGGCATGAACTCAATCAAGTTACTCCTAAAGCCGCTCCTGTGCCACGTCCACCAATGATTTGCCCTGGTTGTCCTTATCGCTTAACAGGACTTATCCTTGCGAAAATGAAGAAAAAAGGCGATTTAGAAGCAGTATTTAGCGACATAGGCTGTAATACTTTACTCTATTATATGAAAGCCTTAGACAATAATCTTTGTATGGGTGCAAGCGAAAGCATGAGAGCTGGTTATGTACTTTCTAAACCAGAAGCCGCTGGAAGATGCGTAAGTATTCTTGGCGATGGAACAGAAATGCACACAGGCATGGACGCAACTCGCAACACACTCTTCCGTAATGTTCCTGGCGTGAAAATTGTGTTAGATAACGATTGGATAGCTATGACTGGCGGTCAGCCTGGTGCTGCTTCTCCTGTAAATTTAGCTGGCGACAAGCATCAAGTACGCTTAGTACCAGCTTTAGAGGGCGAAGGCGCAAGCATCATGCACGCCAATGCTTATAATAGAGATGAAGTTGCTTCTCAGCTCAAAAAAGCTCTAGCGCTTGGTGCAGAAGGCAAATTCACTGTTTTAGTAATCAAAGGCACTTGTATTAGAAAAATGCCAGCCGCTACAGAAGCTGTTGTGGTTGACGAAAGCAAGTGTAAAAAATGTGGTCACTGCCTCATTTGCCCAGGTATTGAAGGTAAAGTTGGTCAAGTGCCTCAATTCAATAATCTTTGCACAAAATGTATGGCGCAAAATCCTGCTTGTGGCCAAATGTGCCCACACGGCGCAATTAGCTACGGCGGCGAAGCTGTAAAGCAAAAAGCCGTAGTATTTGAAGATGCTCCAGCACCAGAAAAAATCGTGCTTGAAAATAAACCTGAACGCTTATCACTCGCTATTCGTGGTATTGGCGGACAAGGGAATTTATTCTTCGGTAAAGTACTAGCAAGACTTGCTTTCTTAGCTGGCTATGGCGAAAGCTCAAACATCGTAAAAGGTGAAACTCATGGTATGGCTCAAATGGGCGGACCTGTAATTTCTACCTTTGCTTGCGGTAATGTGTATAGTCAAGAATTACTTCCACAATCTGCTGATAGCCTCATTCTTATGGAAAAATCAGAAGTATTGCGCCCTGGTTTCTTGACCATGCTCAAAGAAAAAGGCACTGTGCTTATGGCTGATACAAAAGTATTGCCTTTCGGCTTTGCAAGCGAAAATTATCCTAGCGATGACAGCATTATGCAAGAACTTGCAAACTTCAATGTTATTAAAGTACCTGTGCTTGACATAGCTCTTGAACTTGGCGATTCTAGCGGTAAATGCGCAAACGTTGTTATGCTTGGACTTCTTGCTCGTCAAGAAAAATTCAATGACATTCCAAAAGAAATGTGGTTGCGTGCTCTTTATGAAGTCAATTCAAAACAAGCTGTTTGGAATATGAACTATAATGCCTTTATGCGTGGCTATAATCTATAAGAGCGTATGCGAGCTAAACTGTTGATTATACATTATAAATAACAATCTATAATCCACAAAAAATAAAAGCAAAAGGGGCTTTATGCCCCTTTTATACAAAGGTGAATTATGTATATAGTAACTGGTGGCGCTGGTTTTATTGGCTCTGCTTTCGTGTGGGAACTCAATAAGCATGGTATTTTTGACATCACTGTGGTTGATAATCTTGCAAGCACAAATAAATGGCAAAATCTCGCCTCGTTAAGAATCCGTAACTATATACATAAAGATGCCTTTATCGCCGATGTGCGCAAAAATGGCCTAGCTCAAGAAGTGAAAGCCGTCATACACCTTGGCGCTTGCTCCTCTACGATGGAGCAAAATGCTGAATATCTTATGGAAAATAATTTCCAATATACAAAAGATCTCTTCTTAGCTGCCAAAGAAAAAAATATTCGCTTCATAAATGCCAGTTCTGCCGCTACTTTTGGCGGAGGAGAATATGGCTTTGGAAACGATTTAAGCATGATTGAAAAATATAGACCGCTCAATATGTATGCTTATTCAAAACAATTATTTGATATGTGGACATTAGACACTAATAATATCAACCGCTTAACAAGCTTAAAATTTTTCAATGTCTATGGGCCAAATGAATACCACAAAGGCATGATGCAATCTGTTGTTTGTAAGGCTGTGCCACAAATTCAGAAAGATAATGTTATGCGCCTTTTTAAATCTGCGCACCCTGATTATAAAGACGGTGAGCAAATGCGTGACTTTGTTTATATTAAAGATGTGGTTAAGCTCATGTATTGGCTTGTAGAAAACCCTAATGTTACAGGTATTTATAACGTAGGACAAGGCCTTGCTCGTTCATGGAACGATTTAGTCAAAGCCGTGTATTCTGCTATGGATTTAAAAGCAAACATAGAATATATTGATATGCCATCGGAATTACTTGGAAAATATCAATACTATACACATGCCGATATGACTTGGCTTGAAAAAGTGAATTATCCTCACACATTCAGCACACTTGAAGATGGCATTAGTGATTATGTCAAAAACTATCTATTAAAAGAAAAGAAATATTTAGATATTTTAGAGGGTTAAATATGTCAAAGGGAATATTGAAAAAAATAGTCCAAAAAAGTATGAGTAAATTATTCTTACTTTTATGCTTACTTGCGCCTATGCAGGCAAAAGCCTTTGTTGCAACTATTGAAAATATCCCTGTATCAAGTGAGGCCTATGCCAAATCTGTTTTAAACATGGTTTTATCAGCCTATAATCCGCCTCTAGGCACACAAGGCTCAGCAAAAGTACTTGTCAAAATTGCTAAAGACGGACGCCCCTATTCATGTGAATTGAAAAATCAAGTTACAGGTTATGAAGTTTATAATTCAATTTGTAATGCGGTTTTAAACGTGCAACCATTTGGGCCAATAGATCAAAATTTTATAGAAATCACCATGACTTTTGAACATGCTGAGCCATTTACAGGCATAGAAGATAGAATTTTGCCCCCTATAGCCAGCGTTGATGAAATATTCTCAAATGCTGAAAGTAGAAATCAAAATAACAGTCAAGAAAATATTCCACAAGTTCAAGAAAATCAAAGTGTTGAACAAGATAACACATTGGTAGTGCAAGAAATTCTTCCAGAACAGCAAGAAGAAAGTTCTGATAATACTGTAAATCAGCATACGAATCTTGCAACTGATGGAGAAATGAATACGAATACTGAAGTAATAAGCAATAATACAAATAATTTAGCAAGCACTGATCTTCCTACTATTGCTGTCGGTACTACTGCTAATACTCCTTCAAACGATATCCCTCTCACAACTATTCAAAGTGGACAAGAGCAAAACACTCAAGCTCCTGTTTATTCTGAAAGATTAGAAAATGAAAGCATTCCTACCGCAATTGAAAATCAAGAAATTGAGAGCGTAAGCAATGTCAATACAAATCAAGAAAATATAGCTATAGAGAGAAGCACAAGCATAAACAATGGAAATATGCAGAGCTATAAAGAACTTGTGCATTCAAAAATTGAAAGCCATATCCTTATTCCTTTAGAATTGAAAAGCGGCCGTTATGAAGTTGAAGTTGGTATGATGGTAGACGGCGCTGGCGATTTGCTCTACTATAGTATATTAGAATCTAGCGGAAGCGAATTTGCTGATGATGCTGTTATACGTGCGCTAAGTGGCGACAAAGTTATCCCACCAACACCAAATGGACAAGAAGAAGAACTTATTTTACATTTCACCATTGTTAAATAACATTTAATTATAGCAACTATTATTCAATACTATTCAATAACAAAAAGCCCATTCTCATGGGCTTTTATTTTTTTTATTAATATACTTTAGGTGTGTTTCTATCTTTTCAAAGTGAAGAAATCTCTCAGAAGTGAACTGCATTCATCTTCTAAAATTCCTCCCATAAACCAAGGTTTAGGCGATTTTAGCGCTAATTCTGTCCCATCAATAAAAGAACATACAGCACCAATTTCTTTATCATAAGCACCAAATATAATCCCATTAATCCGAGCTTCTCGCAAAGCTCCAAGGCACATAATACATGGTTCTAAAGTGACAACAATATAGGCTTCATCAAGTCGAAAATTTTCAATAATTTTACAACCTTTGCGCAAAGCTAATATTTCTGCATGCGCTGTAGGGTCATTCAATTTTCTCGTTAGATTATGCGCTTTTGCTAATATTTTCCCAGCTTTATCAACTAAAACGGCTCCAACTGGCACTTCTTCCTCTATTTTTGCTTGTCTTGCTTCTTCTAAAGCCAAGAGCATAAGAGAATCCCAAGTATGCCCCAAGGGCGCAGGCGGAAAAATTTGCATGCGAGCTTTATTTTGCGTCTTGCACATATTGACTATTTTGAATAATTTCAAGCACTTCTTCTGGGCTGTCAACCACGTGAACAATATCCCACTCTTCTTTAGAAATAGTACCTTCGCCTATCATGGTTTCCTTTACC
>CAYJDN010000032.1:8456-12086 GCA_964368925.1 uncultured Desulfovibrionaceae bacterium
CAGTACTTACTATTATAGAAAATAAGAGGGAATGGTTTAATTTTTTCAGTTTGAATAAGCACAAAAGCTTCTGAAATTTCATCAACAGTACCCATACCGCCTGGCATGGCCACATAAGCCTGTGAATATTTCACGAACATCAGCTTTCTAACAAAGAAATATCTAAAAGTAAGCGGCACATCTATATATGGATTAAGTCCCTGTTCTTGCGGTAGATCTATTGATAGCCCAACAGAAACCCCATTGCCTTCTTGTGCGCCTTGGTTTGCAGCTTGCATAATGCCAGGGCCGCCGCCTGATATAACACCATAGCCATTTTCAGCTAATAATTTAGCTAGTTTTCTTGTATCTTCATAATAGGGATGGTCCTCTGGAGTGCGAGCAGAGCCGAAAAGTGAAACTGACTTTGGCAAAGAGGAAAGTTCATCAAAACCATCAACAATTTCAGCCATAATGCGAAACATTCGCCAAGATTCTTTCATACACAGTTTTTCTAATTCAAATGAGCCCATAAGTACCTCTTAATGTTTAGAATTTTATCACTAATAGAATAGCATTTTCTATGAAATAATGCAAATTATCATTTTTGAATAATAAAAAAGGGAAGTTTGCACTTCCCTTTCTTACTCAACTATATGGTTTTATTCTAACTATAAGTTTTATTATACTTTTTCGCTCCTTTTTTTATAGTTATCTTTATTTTATGGACTTGCCTGAATGACATGTTCTTTACCACAATTCGGGCAAACACTTGAAATGTCACTAAATTCCATATCATCTTCAACATTACCATTGAATGCGCCTAATGTTACATGCGGAACATTATTCGAGTTTACAACAGGAGTAATTTCAAGCCCCAACTTTGAAGACATATACTCCATAGGCTTTATATTTCCTGTAATAGCCATGATTTGAAAGAGTGTTTCAGCGCCTAATTTTGCCCCCGTATCATAAGGATTAACTTCTCGTAAAAGAGTTGAATAAGGCTTACCCAATGCCTTAGCTAAATCTTTTGCAGCCATTGGGTTATCCAGAACCAAGTTGTGAATAATTGTTGTGAATTCACCTTGCATAAACATGCCTCCATTTTTATGGGTTTACGTTCAAAAATTTGAACAATTTAAAAAATAGTATTATTCAGGCTTTCTGCCATGTCAATAATGCAAACATTATTTATAATTGAATATCAAAATTTATAATATCAAATAGAACAAATCCTTTCTATGAATAAAATCAAATCTCCTTGCAACAAGCAAATAAAATTACAAATCCATCATTGTGTAATTTATTTTTATTGTTATTGAATATATAATACTCTATGATTCTTAAGTCAATATTAAATTTATTTATACATATTCGCTATTGAATATCAAATAAAACACGCTTAGCATAAATCAAAATCACACAACTTTCAAAAATAATTTACTTTAACTTACACAAAATAAAATAAAACTAAATTACACTAAAAACCTAATAATATAAATAAATCAAAGATTCAAAGAGGTTAAGAAAAATGCAATTATTTTTTACAAATAATTAATATTCAATAATAACAGTGTGATAGACATAGGTCATATTACATGATTCTATAAAGAATTAATAATTCTTAATAAGCTCTAAGGAAATTTTCCCTCTTGACGATATGTATCTTACAAGCATATATTTCACTATAAAGTATTTCGAGGCTAGATATGACAAAAAATCTAATTAAACGTCGCCAAGCTCTTGCGATCATGGCTCTAGGACTAGTAAGCACACTTAGCGGTTGTGCTGAATCACCCTTAGCCCTACTTAAACCAGTGCCACGCACTGACCCAAGAGCCTTAGGCGAAAAAGTAAGCAATACAGCCGCAAATACAATCACGAACAAAGCAAATTCACGTGTCACAACAACACAAAGAAATCTAGGAAGAGGCGTGACCGCCGATGTTGTTAGAACAGCACAATCACAACTTGGCACTAAATATGTGCTTGGTGGTTCTTCACCCTCCGCTGGTTTTGACTGTTCAGGACTTATATATTGGGCATATAAACAACACGAAATATCTGTTCCACGCATAACAAAAGATCAAGCTTATGCGGGCAAAGGGGTTTCAACAAAAAGTCTACAACCCGGTGATATATTAGTTTTTGAACAAAGTAGCGCTCCAAATAAATTACATACAGGCCTTTACATTGGCAACGACCAATTCATTCATAGCCCAAATAGCAAAAGTAAGGTTAGAATTGATTCTGTAAGTTCAAGCTATTGGCAAAAAAGCTTATTAGTAGCAAGAAGAGTGGTATAAACACTCTAATTGATAGCAGCTACTCATAGAAAGGGCGGATTACAATCCGCCTTTTCGCTTTAAAAAAATACAAGAAACTATGGCAAAAAAATAGAGCGTTTTTCAATGTTTTACAAAACAAAAACGCTCTATTCTACCAATATATAATTTAAAATATCTGATTCTAAAATGCTCGGCGTGAAGAAGGATTTTCTTCAAAAACAGCTGCTGGTGTTGTCCATAAAGTCAACAAACGTGCAATATCATTAGCAATAGTTGAAGTGACTACATAAGTTGGATCATAAGGCATCTTTGTTTCAACGCTGAATAATGAAAAATCTCTGTCCTTTTCAGCGGGCATTTCTCCTGCATGCGCTATAGACCACAATAAATTACCGTTCGACACATCATAAACCTCAACAATAATTGAAATTCTTGTCGAACCCAAACTTCCGCCGTCAAAATAATAAGTCACATAACCACCAACCATAAATTCGGCATTCCTTTGTCTTGCATAGGAAAGAGCGTCATAAATCCTGTATGGAGGAGTTGTATTAGCGTATTCAAGCACAGAAAAAGTTTCTTCATTCAAGAATTGTTGCCAAACCATACGTGATAAGCCGTCAGAAATTCTTGATTTTTGATCGGCATTTTGCGTAAGTCCAAAAGGAATGAAAAGAGCCGTTGGTGGGGCTGTCAAATTTTTATTCGGATGAATTGAAACCACTTGTTCGCCTCGCACCACCCTATTATCTAACATAATTTTTGGCTGTTGCGAAAAATCTAGGCTAAGGCTTTCTTGGGTAGATAGCGTTTCTTTTGCGCTATCATAAGTAGAACAAGCACAAAGCATGCAAGAAATAATTATTATAAAAATCTTATTCATATTGCGTCCTTAGATAGATAAAGCTAAAGTTTGAGCGTAAATTTGCGAAAATGCAAAGTCAATATTCTGTCAAAGAGAGAATGTGAGCTATAATCCACTAGAACTTATCTGCAATATACATACCAAAATTATTTCAAATTGAAGACTTTCTTCGCATTATCACCGCATCGTGTCCAAAGTTCTTCGATATTCTCTTCTCGATATTCAGCTATAGTTTTAGCTGAAATTCCTACAAGGCAAGGTTCATTGCGTTCACCTCGCCAGCCTTGAGGTGACAAAAAGGGGCAATCCGTTTCAAGTAATAATTTATCCTTAGGGATAAACTTCAAATCCGCCCTTGCTTCTTTATTTGCAGGATAGGTTATAGCGCAAGAAACTGATATATACCAACCTCTTGAAATTATTGCATCAATATGTTCTTTGTTACTACAGAAGCAGTGCCAAACTAAAGGATAATTTTGAAATTCAAGCTCGTCT
>CAYJDN010000033.1:0-4685 GCA_964368925.1 uncultured Desulfovibrionaceae bacterium
AGTATATTGCTTAAAATATAAAACTTTCTCGAGCATAGGATTACATTTAGTTCTTCCCTCCCCCAAAAAAACTAAAAACCACAAACAAAACTATAGCTACTATACAAGCTCTATTGTTTCCAAGAATAAAGCACCGAATTCTTTTGTACCTAGTGCTGTTGCGTCTTGCATTTGATTTGCCAAATCTGGTGTGAGAGTTTTGTTTTTCACTAGGGTTTCGAATGTTTTAATAATTAAATCTGAAGCTTCTTTGTGGCCTATGTGTTCGAGCATGAGGCAAGCTGAGAAGAGTAGGGAGCAAGGGTTAGCGTTATTTTTTCCAGCATTATCAGGTGCTGTTCCGTGGGTGGCTTCAAAGAGGGCAAAACTATCTGACATATTTACGCCTGGAGCGAGTCCTAAGCCACCGACTTGTGCTGCTAGGGCATCTGAAATGTAGTCACCGTTAAGATTCGGACATGCAAGAACGGAATATCTTTCGGGATAGAGCAGTGCATTTTGAAACATAGCGTCGGCGATTACGTCTTGAATGAGAATTTTTTTCTTTTCTTCGCCTTTTGTGTAGGTGATGTCGGCAAATTCTTCCCTTGCTACTTCATAACCCCATTCACGAAAAGCGCCTTCGGTGAATTTCATAATATTGCCTTTATGCACGAGGGTAACGGAGGGCAGGTTATGTGCATCTGCATAGCGTATAGCTGCACGTACGAGCCTTTTTGAGCCTTCTTCAGTCATTGGTTTTATGCCAATAGCCGCAGATTTATCAAGCTTGACTTGAAATTTTTCTTCTAAAAAGTTGTTTAAGTCGATAGCTTGTGAAGAGTTTGCTTGATATTCGATACCAGCATAAACATCTTCAGTATTTTCTCTAAATACGACCATATCCACTTTTTCAGGATTCCTTAGAGGGCTGATTATTCCTTGAAAATAGCGCACAGGGCGAATGCAAGCAAAAAGATCAAATTCTTGCCTAAGTGTTACATTGAGGGAGCGAAAACCTTTTCCAACAGGTGTACCTAAGGGGCCTTTGATGGCGATTTTTGCATTTTTTAATGTATCAATAGTTTCTTGAGGAAGAAGACTATTGCTATGCGCTAGGGCTTTTTCTCCTGCAAGGAGTTCTTTCCACTCTATAGAATGTTCATTATTGTATGCCTTTGCTAAGGCTTTATCTACAATAGGACGTGTAACTTCCCAAATTTCAGGGCCAATACCATCGCCTTCAATCCAATAAACTTCTGTTTTCATTTATATTTCCTTATTCTCTTTCTTGTTATTATTGATTATTTATAGAATATTTTATTTTGTGAGTGAGTTATCTGGGCCAAGAGCTAAATGCTTCTTAGTATTTTCAAAAAGATGTCGTAATATGGCATTTGAAACCATAAAGCCTTGTTGTGTCAGGCTTAAATAGCCGTGTAATATGCGCACAAGTCCGTTTTTGTGTAAGGCTTGAATGAGCATCTTATTATCTTTGAGAAAATCACGTCCTGTGAGTTCAAATACGGCTTTTACTCTTAGTCCTTTTGTGGTGCGAAGCCTCAACATGATAAGTTCTATCACCCTATCTTGTAAAGATAAAATTTCTGTGTCGGCGATAATTTTTGGGTTTTGCACGACTTGAATCCATGAATTCATGCTTGCTGGATTTACAATGCGGACATTTTTAATTGTTGAAGCAGCGGAGGGGCCAAAGCCAATATAATCAGTACCTTCCCAATAACCTAGATTATGGCGACATTGATGACCCATCTTGCTGTAGTTTGAAATTTCATATTGTAAATAGCCGTTTTCATGTAGAATTTCTAGTGCTTTGCTATACATTTGGCTACTTTCTTTTTCAGTTGGCAAAAATATTTTATCTGAGGAAATTTGAAGATTTTCTCTATTATTGATTCTATTGTTTTCTTCATCTTCTAATTCTTCAATATCATCTATGTCTTCTAAGTAGCTGTATTTTTGGGCAAAAGGAGTTTCTTCTTCTAAGGTTAGGCTATACATAGAGAGGTGTTCAGGTTCAAGAGTAATGATTTCATTGAGCGTTTTAGTCCAACTTTTCAAATCTTGCGTAGGCAAGCCCCAAATGAGGTCGAGATTGATATTTTTACATTTGGCTTCTCTAGCGAAATTGAAAGCGGCGATAGCCTGCTCATTTGTGTGCACACGCCCCATAATTTTGAGCAAATCATTATCAAAGCTTTGAACACCAATAGAAATTCTATTTATTCCAGCCCGCATATAGTCTTTTATTTTTTCGACAGAATCTAGAGAATCGGGATTAGCTTCTAGGCTAATTTCTGCTTTTTTGTCAACGCTGAAGACAGATTTCAATTTTCGAATTATGCTATCAATGACTTTAGCGCCGATTAAAGAGGGCGTTCCTCCACCGAAAAAGATTGTTTCTACTTCTATTTTTTCATTTTTTGCTTTATAATTTTTTGCGCAATTATCAATTTCTAAAAGAAGATTATCGAGCCACAGCGCAATTTTTTCATAATGCACATTTTGCTGTAATTCTTCCGAATAGAATGCGCAATAGTCACATTTTTTCCTGCAAAATGGTACATGTATATAAATCAGCATATATATCTCTTGTGTTTTATAGTCAAAATATTTTATATTTTTTTAAAATACAGCCTTGATAAAATTTTTTCATAATTCATTTTATTGTCAAGGCTAAAATTGCTTATTATGATTAACTTTATTATAATTGCTATAGCTAAGTATATATTTAAACAGCCAATTTATCAAGCAAAACATGCTTGCTAATAGGCGGCGTATGGCTTATACTTATTTTGAATCGCAGTGACAATTGAGCCGAAAACTTGCCTTTATTGAGAATTTTGTCTTATTATTTTCTATTTATGACACTAGGTTGGTATAAAAATTGCATAATCTTTCCTTGTAGACTTTTAGGCATTTTTTACAAGAAGGTGTCTTCTTTCTCTAAAGGAATAGTAAAAAGTGTCGTAAATAAAAATGTAGCAAATACAAATATTTTACGAAATATATAGCAAATTATGGAAGGGGCCGATATGAGCATGGATTTTCAAGATACCGAATTATTTGCCGATTTTATTATCGAAGCAACAGAGCATTTGGAAACTATAGAGCCAACGCTTTTAGAGCTTGAACGTGCGCCAGACAATCTTGCTTTATTAAATGATATATTTAGGCCAGTTCACTCTTTGAAAGGGGCATCTGGTTTTATGGGTTTAACCAAGATAAATCAGCTTGCGCACCGTGGCGAGAATGTTCTTGATGAATTGCGTAAAGGCACAATACCCGTTACGTCAGAAATTATGGATATTATTCTAGAAGTTACTGATGGCCTAGAAAAAATGATCATTGCCCTACGAGATACTAATACCGAGGGTGACGTTGATTATACAGATCTTTGTAATGTGCTTGATTCAATTATTTCAGGTGAGTTTCAAGGCGCTTCTGCTTCTGATTCAAGTGAAGCAGACACAAATGAAGCAGCTGAAAACCCTACTATTCAATCTACCGACTCAGGTGAAGCTGTTGAATCTATTGAGCTTAATGAAGTAACTTCCGATCAAAGCGCAAATGAAGACCAAACAGCCAATGAAGAAGCTGTAAGTGAAGCACCTGCTAAAACTGTGTCCTTATTCCATGTTGGGCCTTCGGCTAAAACTTGGATTACAAGATGTAAAACCCTTGCGCCAGTGAAGTTGAATGTTTTTGGCGAAGGACAATTGAAAGATTTTATTGATGAATCATCTGAAAGTATTGAAGTTATTAATTCTCAACTTCTTGCCCTTGAAAACGTGTCAGATGTTCCGCAAGATCTCATCAATGATCTATTTAGAGCTTTTCATAATACTAAAGGAAATAGCGGTATTATCGACTTTAAGGAATTGAATGCGCTCACTCATGAAGCTGAAACTTTATTAAATAAAGTCCGTTATGGCGAACAAGAAATTACACCAGAATTGGTTGATTTGCTCTTGCTTGTGGCTGATGTTATGGAAAGTTTAGTAAAAGCGATTGATTCTTCAAAAGCGACCGTATGTTCATATGATATTTCAGAATTAATTGAAAATCTTCAAAAAGTAATTTCAGGAAATGAGGTTATACTTGTAACTGATAGTGAAAGTGGCGAGCAAGTCAAACAAAGAGCCTTAGCGCTTGTTTTTGATGAAAACAAAAATAAAGCAAACACTGCGCTTGATATTCTTGCAAATGACCCAAGTCAAACAGAGCAAATTGATAATTTATTCACAGCACTTATGACTATTTCTGAAAAAGCCGCAGAAGACGGACTTGCAGAAACTCAAGAATACGCAAAACGTACAGCTGGCTTGGTTGATCAGGCAAAAAAATCAGGTATGGACTTCTCGCTCATGGTAGACCTACTCAAGCAAGAAGTGGCTATTATATTTGATTTAGCTGAAAAAATACTTGAAGAAATGGCCCCAGCCAAAGCTGAAAATGTTGAAGTTGAAGTTCAAGCTCCAGAGGCAGTACAAGAAGAAATTCCAACTCCTACACTAGGGCTTGTCGCTCAAAATACTGAAGACAGTCCAAGCCCTGTTGCTTCAACCGAAGCCACTCCAGCCGAAGTTGCTCCAGCAAATCCAAGTCCAGTAGCTCAAACGCAAGCAGAAGCTCCCGCACAAAATATAGCTCCTGCACCGCAAATTCCTGCAATAGTACCACCA
>CAYJDN010000033.1:4785-12028 GCA_964368925.1 uncultured Desulfovibrionaceae bacterium
AGCTCCCGCACAAAATATAGCTCCTGCACCGCAAATTCCTGCAATAGTACCACCAAGCGAAGAAAAGACAAAATCTACTTCAAAATTTGTAAAAAAATCGCTAAAAGCAGCGGCAAAAAAAGATGACAAAGCAAATGCTGAATCTAAATCGCCATCGACTATACGTGTTGACCATGAAAAACTTGACCATCTTATGAACCTTATTGGTGAATTAATTATCAATAGAAACCGCTATGCCATGCTCGTGCGTCAGTTAGAAAGCGAAGGCGAAGAAGTAAGTATTCCTGAAATCGCACAAAATTTCTCTGAAACAACATATTCTATGGCAAGAATTTCCGATGATTTGCAAGATACCATTATGAAAGTGCGTATGGTGCCAGTGTCAAGCGTGTTCTCTCGATTCCCAAGACTTATCCGTGACCTTTCACGTAAAAGTAATAAAGATGTCGACCTCATACTCGAAGGCGAAGAAACTGAACTTGATAAAAGTATTGCCGAAGTTATTGGCGATCCATTAGTTCACTTAATTCGTAACTCAGTCGATCACGGTATCGAATCTATAGAAGATCGTATTGCGGCAGGTAAACCAGCGAAAGGTAAAGTAATTCTACGTGCTTATAACAAAGGGAACTCCGTTGCTATCGAAATTGAAGATGATGGCAAAGGTATTGACCCACAAAAGATGCGTGAAGTTGCGATTAAAAAAGGTGTAATCACCCCAGAAGAAGCAAAAAATCTCGACGACAAAGATGCCGTTGATCTTATCTTCGCACCTGGTTTCTCATCAGCCGAGCAAATTACTGACATTTCTGGTCGTGGCGTTGGTATGGACGTTGTACGTACAAATATCAAGAACCTCAAAGGAAATGTAACCACAATCACTGAACTTGGTAAAGGTACAAAATTCTGTCTATCACTCCCACTCACATTAGCAATTATTGACGCTCTTATGGTACAAGTTTCAGGTCAAACCTATGCTATTCCGATTGATGCAGTTTCTGAAACTACCAAACTCGAAACAGCGAAACTCACAGATATCAAAGGGAAGAAAGCAATTACTCTACGTGACGAAGTTTTAGGACTCATAGACCTTTACGAAATCCTCAACGTAGATCACCCAAGCGAAACAGCACCTGAATTTATTTCAGTTGTAGTAATCAATGATAATGGTAGACGCCTTGGTGTAGTTGTAGATAAGTTATTAGAAAGACAAGAAATAGTTATTAAACCACTAGGCCTAAATGACATTCACGGCTTCTCTGGCGCAACAATCATGGGCGACGGTTCAGTAATTCTCATTCTTGATCCACACGAGATTTACATCACCTCAACAAAAAGTAATGCATAAGTAAAGTATTTATAGTATTAGAAACACATTCTAGTTTAATTTAGTGTAGGGGAGGGCAAAGTTGTTTTGCTCTCCCTTTTTATTATATTCGTTCATTTTATTTATGTGTGATTATTGATTTAATTTGTAGTTTTTTCTTTTTTTGTCTCCGACGGCCAAAGGAGCGGTGGCCCCTTTGGAATCCCATATGAAAAATTGGCGATTTTGAAAATCTACGTGCAAGCATTAGATTTTCCAAATCGCCAATTTTTATAGGAATGTGTAAACTTATTTTATTGCTCAAAGTTCACGCTTTACGTGATTTAATTGATGTGGACTGTTTAGGTTATACTTATAACCTTTCTAATTATAGTATTTGTGAGATTTTGAAGTTTATTTAGAAGCATGAACTCCACGGGCTACGCCCTCTGAGTGACAGCGGTGGGGATTTATTATATTCAAAGCCAACATTATTGTAATATCAAACAGTTATTAATAACATAAAATTCAAAAGCATAAACACTAGTTCTTATAACTTAGAATAACTAACAGAAATAATATAATAAAAGCCTTCCAAATTAAATAAAAAAAGCCCTTACGGGCTTTTTTCAATTCAATTCAAAACGTAAATAGAACTATTGTTTGCTACTTACATAGTTGATAGCGTCTTTTACTTTAAGAATCTTTTGTGCGTCTTCATCAGCGATTTCAACGCCAAATTCTTCTTCCATAGCCATGATGAGCTCTGTAAGGTCTAAAGAATCAGCACCAAGATCTTCTACAAAAGAAGCTTCGAGTGTGATTTCTTCATCAGAAACACTTAATTGATCTTTAATAATTTGTTTGATTTTTGCTTCAACTGACATAATGTCCCCCAAAGGAATTGTAATGTTTTATATTATGAGTACATGCCGCCATTGACTGCAAGTACTTGTCCTGTAATGTAAGATGCCTTGTTAGAGGCTAAAAATGCAACTGTTTCAGCTACTTCTACAACATTTCCTAAGCGACCTAATGGAATTTTCTTGAGGAAATCTGCTTTCACGTCTTCAGATAAAACGTCGGTCATATCTGATTCAATAAAGCCAGGCGCTACAGCATTTACTGTAATATTTCTGCCACCTAATTCTTGAGCTAAAGATTTAGTCATGCCAATAATGCCAGCTTTCGAAGCAGAATAGTTTACTTGTCCTGCATTGCCTGATTGACCAACAACAGAAGAAAGACTGATAATACGACCTTGCTTGCGCTTAGACATAAGCTTTGCCGCTTCACGCATACATGTAAAAGTACCTTGAAGATTAACTTGTATTACATCTTCAAAATCTGCATCTTTCATACGTAAGATTAAACCATCTTTTGTAATGCCTGCATTGTTGACTAATACTTGTAAGTCTACTTTATCTTTGATATTATCTTTGAAAAAGTCAGCAATAGCTTGTGAATCACCAACATTGAGTTGATACGCTACGGCATCAACGCCAAATTCTTTAAGTTCTTCAACTACCTTATCGGCTTCGTCTTTTTTTGAATTATAAGTAAGCACAATGTCAAAACCATCACGAGCAAGGGCATAAGCGCAAGCCTTACCAATACCACGTGAACCGCCTGTAATTAATGCTGTTTGCTTTGTTTCTTGTGTCATTGTTATTTTTCCTTATGTATATATAAGCACTCAATTAGTATAGTCAAATATAATTTTTTTTTCAAGCATTATTCTTAACTAAATTTAAACAGCTTCTATGATGCTTGCAGCCCATGTTAAGCCAGCGCCAAAGGTAGCAAGGAGGATTTTATCATTTTTTTGTAAAAGATTTTGCTCAAGAATTTCTGCAAGTGCAAGTGGAATGGAACTTGCTGAAGTGTTGCCAAACCTTTGAACATTGATATATCTTGCTTCTTCTGGAACATTGAGAGAATCATAGATTGAGTCAATAATACGCTTGTTTGCTTGATGCGGAACGACGTAGCGT
This sequence comes from uncultured Desulfovibrionaceae bacterium, assembly GCA_964368925.1. Classification (GTDB taxonomy): domain Bacteria; phylum Desulfobacterota; class Desulfovibrionia; order Desulfovibrionales; family Desulfovibrionaceae; genus CAYJAZ01. Next base: position 8,086 of record CAYJDN010000033.1, read on the forward strand.
ATGTCAGCTAAACTGAGATTATTTCTTTCAAGCACTTCCTTACATGCACTAGACATAGAGCGGATTGCGTGCTTATAGACTTCACGTCCTTGCATTTGCAAGAAAAATTCTTCGTCAATATTATCACCTACTTGACCAATAATTGAAGTGCCGCCACCTATGCGAATGAGGTCTTTGAGTGTGCCGTCTGAATAACATTGTGAGTCGTGGACGATAAACTGCAGCTTATCAGAAACTTTCTTTTTTGCACTTATAATGACTGCTGCTGAACCATCGCCAAAAAGTACGGCAGTAGAGCGATCTTGATAGTTGAGTCGGCGGCTTAATGCTTCACTTGTAACAAAGAGGACTTGCGCATTTTCATTTTGTTTGATGATGGCGTCGATAAGGTCGAGTCCGTAGACAAAGCCAGAGCAAGCGGCATTAATATCGAGTGCGAAAACTTTTTTGCTTTCGTGGATATCGAGTGCGCCAGCAAGCATACAAGCCATGCTTGGAGTGAGCATTTGTGGTGTGCAAGTAGCTACAAAAATATGGGTGAGTTCACTTGGGAGCACATTTGCAAGTGTAAGTGCTTCTTTGCTTGCTTCGATAGCAAAATCGATGCTATTTTCTTCAGGGGTAAGGATATGCCTTTGTTCGATACCTGTGCGAGTACGAATCCACTCATCACTTGTGTCCATCATTTTTTCTAAATCAAAATTTGTGACAATTTTTTTGGGTACAGAAAAGGCAAGACTATGAATATAGATACTCATGTATGTAGATAAACCTCTAGAGAAGGAATATTTTATTGCAATTGTCTAAGTGGCTACTGTTCTGCCATAGCGTGTTAGTTCGTCATTAGCTTCAAGTGCGTCCATGAGCTTGTGCATTGTTCCTTTTTCAATAGAAACATAGGCCATTCTTATGCCAGATGCTATAGCTTGTTCGCCTGATGAGCCATGACCAACGATACAAACACCACGCAAGCCAAGAAGTGGAGCGCCGCCGTATTCGGCATAGTCGATTGTGCTTTTGTATTTTCTAAAAGCACGCATAGATAAAAAAGCGCCTAATCTTGCAAAAATACCGTTGTTTAGTAATTCACGTTTTAAAATACGTGATAAGGAAAGAGCTAGTCCTTCGCTAAGCTTGAGTGCAACATTGCCCACAAAGCCGTCGCAAACTGCAACATCTACTTCGCCAGAAAAAATATCTCGCCCTTCGATGTTACCAATAAAATTGATTTGCTCTGCCATTTTAATGAGGTCGTAACTTTCTTTAACTAGGGTGTTTCCCTTGCCTTCTTCTTCGCCAATGCTAAGAATGCCAAGTTTTGGACTTTCACAGTCCATTACTGTACGCATGAAGGTAGAGCCCATAAGTCCGAATTGAAATAAATGCAAAGGTTTACAATCAACATTTGCGCCTACGTCTAAAAGGAGCATAGGTTTTTTTTCAGTTGGGAGCAGGGTAGCCAAAGCAGGACGTTCCACGCCTGGGATACGTCCTAAAATAAACATGCCGCAAGCTACAGTTGCGCCAGAATGGCCTGCACTAAAGATGCCTTCGACTTTATTTTCTTTTAAAAGTCTACACGCAACTTGAATTGAGGAATCTTTCTTTTTTCTAAGAATATCGGAAGGCTTTTCGTCCATATCGACGACTTGCGAAGCGTGAACTATTTCGTATTCAACGCCTGTAGTATTACATTTAGAAATAACTTCTTCTATTTCTTCTTGCACACCCACAAGCACAAGCTTGCCATTCGATTCCCTTGCAGCTTTAATAGCAGCAGGCACAACAACAGAGGGGCCAAAATCTCCCCCCATTGCGTCTACTGCTACGGCTTTCTTTGCTTCTTGCATTGTAATTATGCGTTAGATGCTGCTGTATGGATAACTTGACGTTCTTTGTATTTTCCGCAAGTTGGGCATACTGCATGTGAACGTGTTGGTGCACCACAAGCGCAATAAACAACATTTACTGGTGTTAGAGCATCGTGTGAACGGCGCATGCCTTTACGTGAACGTGATTTCTTATTTTGTTGAACTGCCATTGTAAACTCCTTATATTATGTCTCATCTAAATTTTTATGAAGACATACTAAAAACATTACTGTTTTCGTGTAACTTTTAGATTGTGCAATTTTTCAAAACGAGGATCTAACTTCCCTGTTTCGCATAAGCAATGGGTTTCATTTTTATTGACGCCACAATGCAAACATCTCCCTGCACAGTCGGGAGTGCATAAAGGTTTGATGGGTAAATCTAGGCTAAACTCTTCAAAAAGCAAAGCTTCGATGTCCAAATGGAATATACCCTTTTTGTCTTCAAAAATCAAGTTTGTTTCTATGCTTAATGCTTCTTCTTCTAAAGCCTCTAAAACATTACCATCTTCATCTACTGTTTCAAGATAAAGAGTCGGCATAGGCGCAAATTCATCAATGGATATTGAAAGTGTGTGTAAAGCTTTTTCTGTGCATCTATCACAAATAAACTCAAGCTCACCATCAACTTGACCACGAATTAAACAACCTTCTTCTTGTTTAGTCACAAAAAGTTTTGCTTTAATTTCTTTTGAAATAGTGCAAGGAATATTGTATTCCTTAATGCGACTAAGCCAAAAATCTTGATCATTAAAGTCAATTTCTTTGCCCGTTTCAGGAATATTCGATAATGCAATGATGTTTTTCATTACTCCACCTCTGTGATATACCTATTTAGGCGTGTTGGGAAGACTATACTTTTCTTTGTGCTTTGTCAAGTTTAACTTCTTTAAGTGTATTAATTTAATTTCTTATAATATCAATAGTTTCTAGAAAATTTCTGGAGAAAGTAGAAAAAATTAAATTAATTGCTTACATACTTAAATAATTAACTATTTAAAAACACAAAAATATAAAAAAAATAATAAAAAAATGTGGTGACAGTATACTTACAAAATTGGCGTCTTACTCGCATGATCTGAAAGTAACTTTATCATATTAGTATACTTACCCCTTTCAGCTATAGTCAATGCAGTGTGCCCTCTTTTATTAGTGATATAAATATCCGCACCATATTGCAAAAGAAGGTCAACAACAGCAATATTATTTGCTCCAGCAGCAACCATAAGAGCTGTCCAGCCCTCCCTGTTCTTATAATCAATCGTCGCTTCCATTTGTAATAAAAGCTCAACAGTTTCATAACTGCCAATACTTGAGGCAATCATCAAAGGTGACCACGTGTCATTACCAATAGCATTTAAATTTGCCCCATGCTGCAAAAGTTGAAATACAGTAAGTGCATGTCCATTTGAGCAAGCAAGCGCAAGAGCAGTCCAGCCATTAATATCCGTATCCTCAATATTTGCACCAGCTTGTATAAGTATTCCAATAATCGCTTCATGGGAAAAAGCTGAGGCTATCATAAGAGCATTCTGCTGCTCTTTATTCTCTTTCGCATGAATATCAGCTCCCTGCTCAAGAAGATATTGAACAACATGTGTATGACCACCAAGCGTCGCTTTCAATAATGGAGTCCAACCCTCACTATCAGCTTTATTTATATCAGGACGTCTCTTTTCTCTCTCTTCCTCATTTTCTTCCTTATTCCTAAATACAGAAAGAGGATTGTCTACCCTCGTACTCTCAATATATAAATGAGGATCACTAAGCGCCCTCTTTATTTCGTCAAGATTGCCCTGCAATGCTAACTCCACAATAGGATTGGCAAAAGCAAAAAATGGCAATAGAAAAAATGAGCCAAAAGTAAGGCAACAAGCTAAAAATATTGTGGTCAATCGCTGAGTCAAAATATTGCCCCCTTAGAAAAATAATATAAGGAAATATAATCCTATTTCTAAAGAATGCAAGAAAAAAATAAGGCGGGTTTTTTTGTGTTGGGGGAGGGAAAACCAAAACTTTTTAGGTTTTAGTTTTTTGGGGGAGAGGAAAACCAAACTTTTTAGTTTTGTTTGA